>JARBUQ010000041.1 GCA_029239545.1 Paenibacillus sp. | reverse complement strand
CTTGATGGAGGAACGTGGGAGGAATATTACATTCGGTTCAAAGGGCCGCGTGTGGATGAATGGATTGCAAGCGGTTTAGTTTCGAACGGTCTGGCCCTTCATCTTGATGGAGATGACTCATATGAGCATAAGATCGAATCCATCCTTTTACTGATGGAGAGCGGCATTGCTGATAATGCCGATCGGGCCTCTCTGCAGCTGGAGTCACTGCTGCTCGAGTTTGCCCAAGCACGCACTAAGCCAGGATTAACTGGCATGAGACGGACAGGGGCTGCACACAAGGTGCTGGATGACATTATGAGCCGCTTATACGTACCAATAGATGCAGAGCGAATCGCAGAGTCTCATCACATCTCCTTGCCCACCTTGCGTCGTCTGGTCAGCAAATACACCGGCTATTCACTCCACGAGTATTTGCATCGATTGAAGATGGCGGAAGCCAAGAAACTGCTCCTTGCCACTGATCTTACAGTAAAGGAAATTTCTCGCCAGCTATGCTACGACGATCCTCTCTATTTCTCACGTCTCTTCAAAAAGTATACTGGCACATCAGCCAGCGACTTCCGAACAAGCGTATAAGTAAATTTCCATTCCATCCACACAACAAAACAGGCCATCGAGATATGCTCGACAGCCTGTTCCGTATATAAAAGTTACATTCCCAACCATTTCTTGAACAAATGCTTAGTAGTATCTGCATTAATTGCCGCTATCGAAGTTGTAAGTGGAATACCCTTAGGGCATGAGCGTACGCAGTTCTGCGAGTTGCCGCAGCCTTCGATACCGCCATCTTCCATCAGTGTATCAAGACGCTCTTCCTTGTTCATCTCACCCGTTGGATGAGCATTGAACAACCGAACCTGTGAGACCGGAGCAGGTCCGATGAAGCTGCTGCTGTCGTTCACGTTCGGACACGCTTCCAGACATACCCCGCATGTCATGCATTTGGACAGCTCGTAAGCCCATTGACGCTTGGACTCGGCCATACGCGGGCCTGGACCAAGATCGTAAGTACCGTCAATCGGGATCCATGCCTTAACGCGCTTAAGGGAGTCGAACATACGCTGACGATTGATTACAAGGTCACGAACGACCTTGAAGGTAGCCATCGGTTTAATGCGAATCGGCTGCTCCAGCTTGTCAACCAGAGCTGTACAGGCTTGTCTGGGCTTGCCATTGATGACCATGGAGCATGCACCGCATACTTCCTCCAGACAGTTGGATTCCCAGCACACAGGAGTAGTCTTCTGCCCCGAAGAGTTAGTCGGATTACGCTGAATTTCCATCAGAGCACTAATTACGTTCATATTCGGGCGATAAGGGATTTCGAAATCTTCCGAATATGGCTTGGAATCAGGACTATCCTGACGAGTTACCGACAACTTGATCGTTTTGGTTTCTGCCATGATCAGCTGCCCCCTTTCTTCTTATCCGTCGAGTAATCGCGCTTACGCGGCGCAATTAAAGATACGTCAATATCCTCGTAAGAAATTTCAGGACCTTCCGCTTTCCAGTTTGCCATGGACGTCTTCATGAAGCGTTCGTCATCACGTTCCGTGAACTCCGGCTTGTAATGAGCACCACGGCTCTCGTCACGAAGCAGAGCGCTGACTGTCATGGCTTCCGACAGCTCAATCATATTCCACAGCTGACGCGTAAAGGCAACACCCTGGTTGCTCCAGCGGGCCGTATCGGTCATGTTGATGTTCTTGTATCGCACTTTCAATTCCTTGATCTTGGCAATCGTATCCTGCAGCTTCTTGTTGTAGCGAACAACCGTCATGTTGTTCGTCATCCACTCGCCCAATTCTTTGTGCAGCACATAGGCGTTCTCTGTACCGTCCATCTTAAGCAAGCTCTCGTATTGATCGGCACGTTTCTTCTGTTCACGCTCGAATACGCTGCTTGAGATGTCTTCGGCAGATTTCTTCAGACCTTTGGTGTACTCAACGGCTTTGGGACCTGCGACCATTCCGCCGAATATAGCGGATAAGAGGGAGTTAGCTCCGAGGCGGTTAGCACCGTGGTATTGATATTCACATTCACCGGCTGCGAACAGACCAGGAATATTCGTCATTTGGTTGTAATCGACCCACATTCCGCCCATGGAATAGTGCACCGCTGGGAAAATCTTCATCGGAATTTTGCGCGGATCGTCGCCCATGAACTTCTCATAGATCTCAATGATTCCGCCGAGCTTCACATCAAGCTCCTTCGGATCCTTGTGGGACAAGTCCAGATAAACCATGTTCTCGCCGTTCACGCCAAGTTTCTGCTCTACGCAGACGTCGAATATTTCGCGTGTTGCGATATCCCGCGGAACCAGGTTCCCGTAAGCCGGATATTTCTCCTCAAGGAAGTACCAAGGCTTACCGTCTTTATAGGTCCAGATGCGTCCGCCTTCACCGCGCGCCGATTCAGACATCAGACGAAGCTTGTCATCTCCGGGAATGGCTGTAGGGTGAATCTGAATGAATTCTCCATTGGAATACGTAACGCCCTGTTGGTATACCGCACTTGCTGCTGTTCCTGTATTAATGACGGAGTTGGTCGATTTTCCAAAAATAATCCCGGGACCGCCTGTTGCCAGAATGGTAGCATCGGAACGGAAAGTAACAACCTCCATCGTACGCAGATCCTGTCCGGTAATTCCGCGGCAGACACCTTCATCGTCGATTACGACGGACAAAAATTCCCAATGCTCGTACTTCGTCACCAGTCCGGCCGCTTCCCAACGGCGAACTTGCTCGTCCAGCGCATACAGCAGCTGTTGACCTGTAGTTGCGCCAGCGAATGCTGTACGGTGGTATTGTGTCCCCCCGAAACGACGGAAGTCCAGCAGACCCTCCGGAGTACGGTTGAACATAACGCCCATCCGGTCCATCAAGTGAATGATCCCTGGTGCTGCTTCACACATCGCCTTGACCGGAGGCTGGTTAGCAAGAAAGTCTCCCCCATATACCGTATCGTCAAAGTGCTCCCAAGGGGAATCGCCCTCACCTTTCGTATTAACGGCGCCGTTGATCCCGCCTTGAGCGCATACGGAGTGGGATCGTTTGACCGGGACCAAAGAAAACAGGTCGACGTGAACCCCGGCTTCAGCAGCTTTGATTGTTGCCATCAGCCCGGCCAATCCGCCACCTACTACAATTACTTTTGATTTAGCCATTGAATGTTCACCCTCCTTATTTATTCATATCCAGAACACTGGTATCTTGGAATTGCGGATCTGTGAATGCTGTCATCGTCAGAATGAACATTACTGACATAACTACAAAAACACCAAGCCATACAAAAGTGGATACTTTTTGCGCTCTCGGTCCGACTGTAATTCCCCAGCTTACCAGGAACGACCACATTCCGTTGCTGAAGTGGAACACCGCGCTAATAACCCCGATTGCATAAAGCGTGAAGAAAAGGGGATTCGTGAATATATCGTGCATCACCACACCAAGCTCATCATGCGTTACATTGCCTAAAGCTACTTGAATCCGTGTCTCGAAAACGTGCCAAATGATGAAGATTAAAGTAATCACACCAGTGACGCGCTGCAGAGTAAACATCAGATTGCGGAAATATCCGTAGTTGCTGACATTACTCCTCGATTGGAAAGCAACGAATAGGCCATAAATACCGTGATACAAGATCGGCAGTCCGATCCCTACAATCTCCAGAAGCAAGATTAATGGCAAATCATTCAACCAATGGATTTTGTCCACAAAACCTTGATGACCTTCAGCGCCTCCACGGAACGCCTCATAATTTGTCAGCAAATGCTCGATTAAGAAAAAGCCGACAGGAATGACGCCCAGTAAAGAATGGAGCTTGCGGTAGTAATACGAGTTTCCAGTCATGGTAAAAGAGTTCCCCCCTCAAAAATGAATAACATGTTCTCATTAAAATAAAGCTAGTCACTAACATTTGTCAGAAGACCGTCAAACAAACATCTACCATTGTACCCCTGCATGTGACAAGCGTCAATAAAATGTCACTTTTTCGACAGAAACCGACGGCACTGCAGTCACACCTCACTATTTTCCCATTTTCATGCAGGATTTAATCCGTGTTTGTGAATATTATTTGACAACTTCATGTTACTCCGATTCCTCTTATAAAGGAAATGCCTTTATTGTATAATTACTTATAACCAAATCGCATAACTATCTGGGAGGCAATTGCATTATGTTAAATCATCTCGACGTATTCGCGACCGTTGTGGAGCAAAAGAGCTTGAACAAAGCGGCGCAAAGTATGAATATTTCTCAACCAGCGCTCTCCCGCAAAATCGGCCAGCTTGAGGATGAGCTCGGCGTGCTGTTGTTTGATCGCAAGGGCAAGCGGCTGGAGCTGACCAGAATCGGACATATATGCTACGAAACGGCGCTCGATATGCGCAAGCTCGAGGAGAAGCTGCTGCATACAATAGCCAAGTACCACACAAGCGGGATAAGCAGCATTAAGATCGGAGCCAGTCTTACCACCTTGCAGTCCACCTTGCCAGATCTGATCGCTCTGTATACGAAAGATTATCCCGAAACGGACATCAAAGCGCTAACAGGCAAAACCCATGAGATCGTATCCATGGTCAAAGACAAAAAGGTCGATCTGGGACTTGTCGCTTCCCGAATCGACCATTCCGAGCTGAATTGTGTGCCGCTATTCGATGACCATCTCTCTCTGGTCCTGCCAACCGGGCACACCTGGTGCAGCCGGGAGTCGATCGACATCGATGATCTTCAGCAGCTGCCGATGATTCTGTTCTCCAAGGGGACCTGGTACCGGATCCTGATGGATGAATTATTCCAGCGTTATTCGGTCTCTCCGGATGTGAAGATGGAGATTGACTCCTTCGAGGCTATTATCCGCCTCGTCTCTACATGTAATGTGGCGACCCTGCTGCCCAAATCGTACTTGCGTCAGACGCTGCTCGATAATAACGGGTTAGTGCTGCGCGACGTGAAGGAATTGCGCGATACCGTTCGCACCACCTCGCTTATCTTCAGCGAATCTGCTGCACTGAACGCTTCCACCCTCATGTGGATCGACAAAGCGAAGCGTTATTACGCTTCGCCGTCGAATTTATAATACCGGGCTATCGCACTGCTTGCAGCTCTCTCAGCGAGCGGTGCGATTATTGTACTCCGTAGGAGCGCAGCCTACAATCTTTTTGAATACTTGACTGAAATATTGCGGACTCTCTCCGAACCCCAGCATTTCTGCAATTTCGAATATTTTGATGTCCTCGGAGCCGGATAACAACTCCTTGGCTTTATTAATACGCAGCTTCATCACATACCCGGAAAATTTCTCACCTGTCTCTTTCTTGAACACTTTACCCAGATAGTCCGGATTCATGTACAGCATCTGCTCAGCTACTCCTTGAAGCGATAGCTGCTGGTCACCCAGTCGAGCATGAATAATTTCGATAACCTTGCCCACTATAGCTGAGTGCCTGTTCTTGTTTTTCTGGTAGTGCTTATCGGTTATTTGGCTTGCAATTCGCAAGAAGAATTCTTCCATCGATTGAATTGTTTCCAGTTTGTACAGATTCATCAGACCGTTCATATTGGCTTGAAATTCCGCATCGTCGCCCAGTCGGATAACGGACATAAACAATTGAATGACAAAGGTCTTCGTAGTGTTGCTGTCCATGCGGGCATCCGCGATACGTTGAAAATATTGCCTGAGACTGTCCTCAGCGGCTTCCCAGCGCCCTGTCTTGATCTGCAGCAGCAAAGAGCTCTCATCAAAAGGCAGCTCTGTCACGGCAGCCGGACCATCCAGCAGAGTGATGTCCCTCTTCGTAATCAAGCTGCCTTCCCCCAGATAGAAGCGGTAATGGAGGCATTCCAACGTCTGCTTGTACAGCTGTCTGGCTCGGGGAAAATAATCCGCTTCACTTAGAGCAACGGTCAAATCGATTTTGTAATAGCCCAAAAAAGTTTCTCTGATTCGCTCAATCCGCTCTTGAAGCTTCTCCTGCTCAAGCTCCTCCTCCACGACGACGAGCACATGCTCCCCCACGGTCGAACTGAGCAATGGATTCACCAAAATATCCTCCGCGATGTTCTTGACGGCGAACAAGTGCTCGAACTCGAACAATCCTTCCAATTGGAACACAATTAATTGAATTTTCTTATTGTCGAGGTGAAAACCGAACATATTCCGGTAGTAATCCCAGTCCTTCTCCCCATAAGTCTTATTCGTGACGAATTCCTTGAGAAACTGCTCCTTCACATGCGGCAGCGTTCGTTCCAGCCCGTACTTCAATTGATCCACGAATTGCTCTTTGCGCACAATTTGCTCGCATTCCTCAACCAACTCGCTTAGCGCGTCGCTAATCGTCTGTTCATTGCAGGGCTTAAGCAGGAAGTGTTTGACCCCATAAGACATCGCTTTACTTGCATATTCGAACTCACCGAAACCGGACAGAACGATGAACCGCACCTGCGGGAACCGTTCCGCGGTCTTGGCAATCAATTGAAGCCCATCCATACCCGGCATTCTGATATCGGTAATTACAATGTCCGGCTGACGCTTGCATATGTGCTCGAACGCTTCTATTCCATTGCGCGCCGTCCCGATTAACTCGGTTCCCGCTTTTGTCCAGTCCACGACTTTGGTTATCCCATCTAGGATGATGTTCTCGTCGTCCACTAACAATACGTGATACATGGTCTTCACCTGCCCTCAGAGCCGAAGTAACTGTAGTAACTCTATTTTACCAGAATGAAGCTTTGATTATTTACCTTTTACCCTTTGAGACCTGTCGTACTGATGCCTTCAACAATATATTTCTGAAAGAAGAAGAAAATCAGGAAGATCGGAATAAGCGAGACCGTAGACATCGCGAACATCGCTCCCCAGTTATTAACAGAATCGTTGTCCAAGAACAGCTTCAGCGCCAGCGATACTGGGTACAGGCTTGGTTTGTTCAAATACAACAATGGATTCATGAAGTCATCCCAACGCCAATAGAACGAGAATATCGCTGAAGTGATCATCGAAGGCACGATCAGGGGCACAATAACCCGATAAAAAATCCCGTATTTGCTGCAGCCATCCATCTTCGCCGCTTCATCCAATTCACCTGGAATCGTGCGGATAAACTGCATCATAAGGAAAATAAAGAAAGGCACTCCGAAAAATTGCGGGACGATAATCGGCTTGAACGAGGACAGCCAGTGAAGCTTGGCGAACATGACATATTGCGGAATAATCAACACATCATGAGGCAGCATCATGCTCACCATCACACAGCCGAACAATAGCTTGCTGCCCTTGAATTGAATGCGGGCCAGACCGTAAGCGACTAACGCTGAGGACACAACCGCCCCAAGGGTGGACAGAATTACAATGATGAAGGAATTTTTCATGTAAGTCGTAAAAGTAATCCCGGCAAAACCCTTCCACCCCTTGGCATAGTTGCTGAAATCGAGACGGCTTGGGATAAGGGAAGTAGCAGTAGAGAAAATTTCATCATTGGGCTTCAGGGAGCTTGCAACCAACCACAGGATAGGGTAGATGCAGATCAGAGCGCCGATACCGACCAGAACATGAAAAGCGGTTTTACGCCATACTCGATTCATCTGCATCTTATTTGCCCTCCTTGGTGTCGTAATGAACCCAGAATACGGAAGTTTTGAATATAACCCATGTAATCAATCCGATTAACAGCAGCATAATCCACGCCATGGCCGAAGCGTATCCCATATTGAAGAACACGAAAGCTTGACGGAACAAATAAAGCGAGTACAGAAGGGTATGATCAAGCGGCCCGCCTTCCCCTCTGGATATAATATAAGCTGGAGTAAAGGTCATGAAGGCCGAAATGGTTTGCATAATGAGATTAAACAAAATAATAGGGCTTAACAATGGAAGCGTGATCATAAAAAACCGCCTTACCGCACCAGCTCCGTCCACGCTTGCCGCCTCATAATAGGATTGCGGTATATTCTTAAGGCCTGCGATAAAAATAAGCATGGATGAGCCGAACTGCCATACAGACAGTAATACCAGGGTTCCCAGTGCCGTAGCTGGATACCCGATCCAGGCAATATCAGAATGAACCCCTATCAACCCTAACAAAGCGTTAACCAACCCTTTATCCCCGAAAATTTGGCGCCACATGATCGATACGGCGACACTCCCCCCGATCAGGGAAGGCAAGTAATAGGTCGTTCTATACAATCCGATTCCTCTGACTGGCCTGCATAATAAGATTGCGATGAACAAAGCAAATATGAGCCTGAGCGGAACAGAAGCGAGCACATACCCGAAGGTGACCTTCATAGAGGCTGCAATTTTCTCATCGCCGGTGAAAAATTTCGTATAATTGTCAATGCCTACCCACTTGGGCGAAGTCATCATATCGTAATCGGTGAACGAGAAGTATAAGGAGGAGAGCATAGGGTACAGCGTAAAGACCAGAAATCCGATTATAAAGGGAGACGTAAAAACATAACCAGCCAGACGTTCATTGTTGCGCAGTTTTTTTATCATCCCCATCACCTCTTTTATGTGTTATTGAACTTATTTGCTTAGTAGGAGAGCGGCCTCGCGGCCGCTCCGACAGCTTATTTTTTGTTTTTGATCAGAACAGCGTTCGCATCTTTCCGGAACTTCGCGGCCGCTTCCTCGATAGACATTTTTTTGTACAATAATTGATCCTGCGCATCCTTCAATGCTTTGCTGACTTCAGCAGCGCCAGTCGGGTCTGCGGGGTCGATCGGCGAGCTGTTCTTGGCAGCCCATGCTACATAATCGAATACTTGGGTTTCTTCAGGCGTCAGCAGAGGCTTCAGTGCATCCTGCACCTTAGTCGAAATCGGAATACCGCGCTCAGCCTTAATAATCTTGTTCGCTTCGATATCGTTCGTGAACCAGTTAATGAATTTGGCTGCTTCTTCTTTGTTCTTGGAATTTTTGGAGATCGAGAAGAACATACTAGGCTTCATGTACAGCCCTTTTGTTCCATTCGGTCCTGGTACGGCTGCGAGCATCAGAGGTTTCTTGGCTGCCTTCTGAATCGGAATGAACTGATTGGAGAACGCGATTGTCATGTAACCTTCCCCAGTAGCTACCGGATTCTCCTCCGGAGTTCCTTTGGACTGCGCTTCCTTATCCAAGGATCTCATATACCCAGCGTTGTACCAGTCCTGGTAACGCTTGAAGTAGTCACTGAACAGCTTGTCATCGGTGTACCCAAGCTGGGCTCCGTCTGCATTGTACAGGTGTGCGCCTTGTGTGCGAAGGAAGTAAGGAAAGAACTGATCCCACCTCAGATGGTCGAATATTAACCCTTGACCTTTCATCTTGGCTGCAATTTGGGTGAAATCATCCCATGTCCAAGTAGGTGAGATTGAAGCCACACCGGCTTTTTTCAGCGCTTCGTTATCGTAGATCGCCGCCATAGCATTAGAACCGAGAGATAATGCGTACAGCTTGCCGTCAAGCTTGCCTGAGCTCACAATGCTCTCATTGACGGAGCTGACATCGATCGCGCCTTTTGTTGTATACGGAGTGAGATCCTCTAATTGACCCTTGCCGCCATATTGAGACAAATAGGACATATCCATCTGAATGACATCAGGCAGATCATTTGAGGCCGCTTGTGGCGCCAGCTTCTTCCAATAATCGTCGAATCCTGCATACTCCGCCTCAATATTCACGTTCGGGTACAGCTTCTCGTACATCTCGATTAACTTCAATGTATAGTCGTGTCTGGCTTGACCGCCCCACCATGCCACACGCAGATTCACCTGCTGAGCGGCTGGCGCAGTTCCTGCCGACGTTCCGCCTGCTGCTTCTTCCTTCTTATTTCCGCACCCTACAGCTGTTAGAATGAGGCCAATTGACACTGCCGCAACCAGAGCTTTTCTCATCTGTGTTATTCCTCCCCAAGGAATGTAGTAACTGAATTATTCATTGAAACAGTTGTTCTTGGTGCTTCGTGGTGCTCTCTGTCTTCTTCTTCATTATGCATGGGGAAGCGATTTTTTTTAATCAATATAACCGTGATGTTTGTTAGAAAAACAGTGATCATTGAGCTTAAACTCCAACTGAACCCCGAAGAAACGGCAAATAAATCGAAACCCGGGTACCTTGGCCCGGCTCGCTGTCAATCCGAATTCCATATTCCTCTCCAAAAGCAAGCTTGATCCGTTCATCAATGTTGCTCAGGCCAATCCCGTGCCCCTTGCGGACAAATTGCCCGTTTCTTACTTTCTCCAGCTGCTCATGATCCATGCCTTGCCCCTGATCGGTAACCTGCACGACAAGCCGATCAGACTCTGCATAAGCAGAGATCGAGATCAGGCAAGGTTCAATCTGAGGCTCCAGCCCGTAATGGATTGCATTCTCCAGAAGGGGCTGCAGGGTCAGCTTGGGAATGCGTTGTTGGCGAAACGCATGCTCCATCTCAACCCTGAACAGCAAACGCTCCTGGAACCTGAATTTCTGAATGGTTACATAATGTAGCGCGATTTCCAGATCCTGCTCAATCGGTACTAGCGTATCGGTAATGTTGATGGAATTACGGAATAAGACCCCCAGCGCCTCGACCATACTGGAAATCTCCTTCTGATCATTCACCTTGGCTAACCAGTTAATTGACTCCAGTGTATTATATAGAAAATGCGGATTAATCTGCGCCTGGAGCGCTTGAAATTGCGTTTCCCTGATCGTCAGCTGTTTTTTGTAGTTCTCTATTATAAGCTCGTCGATTTGCTGCATCATAAAACGGAAGGTTCGCTGCAATTGACCGACCTCATCCATAGAAATCGACGTTGAAGGCGGCTCCTCCAATACAGCCAGATCGAGCTGACCATTCTGAACCTTCTTCATCTTGCCCATAAGATTCTCAATCGGTTTCGTAATGCTTCTGGCAAATTGCAGCGCCAACACAATAACAAGCAGCAGACTCGCAGCGAATACAATGTAAAGCACCTGCTTCATCAGAATGATTCTGTTGAAAATATAATTGAAGGGAAGCACATTTTGGTACAGCCACCCGGTGTGGGGAGACTTGATATTCGTAATGAAGTATCGATCTCCTCCTATATTCTTTACTTCATACCTGGTCTCTACCGGTTGAGGCACAGGCTGAATGGCGATAGACATGTCCGTTTGCAGCGGGTAGATTACCTTGTCCTCTGCCGAGATGATCATTTCTCCTTGCTTGATATCGGTGTAAGCCATGCTGCTGCTTACCACACTGTCAAACTTGATGCGAATAACAAGCGTGCCAATTGGCTCAAGACTTAAATTTTTGTATGAACGGATCTGTTTCACCATAGTGAGAACTTCTCCGGCTGTTGTCGGATACATCCATCGTGACTCGCCTGTACTGAGCTCAGCAGTCTGCTTAATAGCGGCAAGCGCCTCAGGCGTTCGACTCACACCAAGACCACCCACATACTGGCCACCCCACATATCAATTACCTCTGCCGAATAAATGAAGCGCTCATTGCCGATATATTGAATTAGCCGATCGACAACATCTGTGCGAATGCGCAGCTGTTCGTAGTCGGTTGCTTGCTCTTTGAGCTTCAGGAGTCCAGCTTGAATCTCCGGATCTGTTGCGATTGAGTAGGAAACGCTCTCAATCTTCTTAAGCTCGTTCTCGATTAAAGTGGAGGACAAATCCAGCACCTGTGAGGACTTCTCGTAGATTTGTCGATCGTAGATCAAATAAGCGTATTGAAGCACCGTATAAGTAATGGCGAAACATCCGAGCATGATGAGCAGCACGAGCAGAAATATTTTGTGTCGAATGCGGAGCTTGCGATAGGTTTGTCGGAAAGAGGGAAACGCAATCTTCATCTTACAGACCCCCTTGCGGTTATGAATTACAAGCAGATAGAGTTCCTCTATTGTAACCTGCCAGTAAACAAAATATAAGCCGTTCGCATGAACGGCTTATATTCGGAGCTCTCTATTATCGGCATGTCGCCCTTAACCATTGACCAGTTCATGCTCGAATTGTTCAATCTGCTTGTTCGTTCCAATAATGACCATGACATCCTTCTCTGCTAACACATCCGTAGCATTCGGGGCAATAATGACACCGCCTTTTTTGTTAATCGCTACAATGCTGCAGCCATGGCGGGCCCGGGGATCCAGATCCTTAAGCGACCTTCCATTCATGCATTTGGGAACCGATAGCTCCGCAATTGTATAATCCTTGGACAATTCAATATAATCAAGTAAGTTAGGGGAGGTTAACTGGTGTGCCACACGGATTCCCATCTCCCGTTCCGGGAAAATAACCCGGTCTACGCCGATACGTTCAAGCACCTTGCCATGAAGATCCGAAAGTGCCTTGGCTACAACCATTTGGACGCCGCAATCCTTCAGCAGCAATGTTGTAAGAATACTAGACTGGATATCGTCTCCGATCGCCACGATAACGCAATCGAAATTGCGCATTCCCAGAGCCCGGATCGTCTCTTCATCCGTACAATCGGCTGCGACGACATGTGTCAGCTTATTCGACATCTCATCCACCACATCCTCGTCCTTGTCGATGCCAAGAACCTCGAATCCTTGCTGGATGAGCTCCATGCCCAAGCTTGAACCAAATCTTCCTAACCCAATGATGGCAAACTGCTTCATTTTCATAGCGTTGTTAATATCCCCTAACCAATTATGATTTTGCCTTCCGGATGTCTGTAAAGCTCCTTCTCTACTTTTGGCTGTAAAGCATAGGCTAATGTGACAGGACCGAGCCTGCCTGCGAACATCGTGAACATAATGATAAACTTGCCGAACGTGGTCAATTCCGGCGTCAAACCCATCGATAAGCCAACCGTTCCGAATGCGGAGGTGACCTCGAACAGAATCATAAGAAAGCTGTGATCTTCCGTCGTGGACAGTATCATCGCCATCATCACAACCAGGAACAAGCAAATAATCGTCAATGTTATCGCCTTATAAATACGATCTTTAGCTAGCCGATAATGAAAAAATACAACGTCTTCCTTGCCTCGGATCATCGCAATCACCGCACCGATCAAGGTCGTGAAGGTTGTAGTCTTGATCCCGCCTCCTGTCGATCCTGGTGAAGCACCAATGAACATCAGGATGATAATAAAAAATTGTGTGGCCTGACGCAAAGCTCCGATATCGAGCGTATTCGCTCCAGCAGTCCTCGGGGTCACCGATTGAAACAAGGAAGCGAGCAGTTGCCCGCCCATGTTCAAGGATCCAAGAGTCATAGGATTCGTGTATTCGAATATGAATACGACAATCGTTCCGACTGCAATCAGGATGGAGGTTGCGGCCAGCACCACCTTGGTGTGGAGGGTCAGCCTGCGTGTCTTGCGGAAATCCATTAAATCAGACAATACAATAAAGCCTAGTCCACCTAATATAATAAGCAGAATTGACACCAGGTTGACGAGCGGGTCTTCTACATACAGAGTCAAGCTCCGAAATCCGCCGAACAGATCAAATCCTGCATTGTTGAACAAGGATACACTGTGAAAAAGCCCGAAGTATAAAGCTCTGCCAAAGCTCATATCAAATGACCAGCGGATGGTGAACAGCAAGGCGCCAATTACCTCAATCGTAACGGAATAAATCACTACCTTGCGAATGAGACGAACGATGCCCTCCATACTGCTCTGATTCATAGCTTCCTGAAGAATAAGCCTCTCCTTGAGCGAGATGCGTTTCTTAAGGACGATGGCGAACAAGGTTGTCATTGTCATGAACCCAATCCCGCCAATCTGAATAAGCAGCATAATCACAACTTGGCCGAATACGCTAAAGTACGTACCTGAGTCCACAACGACAAGTCCTGTTACACATGTAGCAGAGGTAGCAGTGAAGAGCGCATCGATGAAAGCCAGCCCCAAGCCGTTGGAGGATGAGATAGGCAAGGACAGCAGCAATCCTCCCAGTACAATAATGCCGGCAAATCCAAGCGCTAATATTTGGGGCGGCGCTAATTGGTATATTTTCTTTTTCACGTTCAAACCAGTCACCTCATGTTATAATTCACCCATCCGTGCAAGGTTACCGGCAACAGAAAAAAGGCATTGGAATTCCAATGCCCTGTACGGTTTGGTTTCCCTGACATAGCCTACGAGGTTAGCTGACGGATTCGGATGGCAGGCCAC
>JARBUQ010000517.1 GCA_029239545.1 Paenibacillus sp. | reverse complement strand
CGGCCATATTCTTCACGATTGAAAGGATTTTCTGTTCAGGCTCAGACACTTCGGGATTATGTGCCAGATTAAGCTTTTCGGCACGGCTAAGAGCTAGAAGCTCCTCAACAAGCCGCGTTAAACGGGCAACCTCTTGAATCGAAGCTCCCAATGACTCCTCCAACAGAGCTGGATCCTTTTTTCCCCAACGCTGCAGCAAGGACAGATGTCCTTGAATAATGGCTACAGGCGTTCTCAGCTCGTGAGAAGCGTCCTCTACAAACTGTCTTTGCTGTAGAAACGAGCGCTCCACCTGGTCCATCATATTATTAAACATTTTCATCAAGGTAGCGATTTCGTCCTGATTGTTGTTCAACTGCATGCGTTCGTGCAGCCCCTTTTGCTTGATGTTTCTGATCGTCCCGGCCATTGCTTGCAGGGGCTTAAGCAATTGTCCCGCTAACAGCCAGCCACCCAAGGCGCTGATCAATACGGCTCCGATGCCGAATACGACCATAACGAAGAAGAGGGCATTCGTCAGCATTTCGAAGTTCACGATGTTTTTGACAATTTCCACAGTTCCTATGAATGTAAAAATAGTAAACGGACTTCTCATAATGACCAGACGATCGTTCTCATGCTTCATTCCAAACAATTCAGTTGCGTTGGCAATTTTAGCATCTACCCAATGCTCGGGAATATGATCCGACACTACAAGAATCGGCTCTCCCTTTTCATTCAAGACACGGATAAGCTGATCACGCCGGTTCATTTTTTCGAGAAAATTCCGCAGACTGGCAACTTCCGCTTCCTCAAAGGACACTTCATTCTCAAGAAAATAATTAAGAATTTCTCGCATATCCATCTGAGTATTGGCTTCTTCCTGCTTAATCATCCATTTCTCAACGAAAACATACTGTACAACATTGTAAGCCGCAAATAGGAAAAAGAGCAGGAAGGTAGATCCTATCGTGAGCTTCCATTTAATCGGGATATGGCTCAGCAGCAAGTGAATTCTTTTCATTTTCTCATCACGTAACCAATGCCTCGTATCGTCTGTATAAAGCGGCTCTGATTGGATTTATCCAGCTTGTTCCGCAAGTAACGCACGTATACGTCCACTACATTCGTTTCAACCGCAGTCTCGAAGCCCCATACGTTGTCCAACAAAGTTTCACGGGTCAGCACACGATTCGTATTTGTCATGAAAGCCAGAAGCAGATCATATTCTCTCTTGGTCAGGTCGATCGATTCACCGCCCCTTGTTACAATCCGCGAACTCAAGTTCACGATAATGTCCTGAAAAGTAATAAGCTGCATCGGCTCCTCCTTGTCAGCTTCCTGCCTTCTATATATGACCCGTATGCGCGCAAGCAGCTCCTCAATAGCGAAGGGCTTAGGCAAATAATCATCAGCTCCGCTGTCTAGCCCAGAGATCCGATCCGGAAGGCTGTCTCTTCAATTCCATCCATGCCAGGAAGCATCAGATCAAGTAAAACAACGCCCCACTCATGCTGCAGAGCCAGCGCCAATCCTTGCTTGCCATCATAGGCTACCGTCACGGGAAACGATTCATGCCGCAGCTCCAATTCTATAAAGCGAGCTAATTTCTCTTCATCCTCTATGAGCAAAACAGGTTTCATCCATTTTCTCCTCGATCTTGAGAATTATTATCATTACATGGCGGTATTATAAAATAAAATGGAGGTTTGTACAAACGGGGACCGCTCCTGCGCAAGAGAGCGTGAGTTCGCTCTCAGCTCTCCTCGGACAGCTCGTCAAGTGTCTTCTCGAAGCTTGGCGCCATATGCTCTAGGAAATAACTCAATTCGGGCATGTTCATCTTTGTCATGGACTGCTCGATTTGTTTTTTGGCGACCGTAAATTCCCTGTTGCCTGCGGATAGCTCGGTGGCGCACTTCAGATAAGCGTCCAGCAAGTCAGCCGCCTTGATATAACGCTTCTGAGTCTGCAGCTCAGGATTATCCTGGGACACGCCTTGATCTCCAATGAGAGGAGCATAGACGGGCTTCAACTGCTCTGGCACCATATTCAACAAACGAGTTGCCGCTATATCTTCAATTTCTCGAAAGTTATGCAAAATTTCCTTATTATGATGTTTGACAGGAGTTGGAATATCACCCGTGAACACTTCGGTCACATCATGGAACAAGGCTCGTGTTACGATATGCTCGGTTGGAACGGAGCGGTTGAATACAACATTAGCGATCGTACAAAGAGCATGCGTCAGAATCGTAACTTGAAATGTATGCTCGGCGACGTTCTCCTTCAGCACATTACGCATCAGACTCCAGCGTTCAATATATCTCAATCGGTATAAATAAGCATAGAAATGGCTCTCCATCTTCAGCTAACACCTCATCCGCGCAAAATAAGTGATGCTGTCATTATACAAGAGTTAACTCATGGAAACCAATCGATATAAATAACGATAACCGTCCCGGGGACCGGACGGTTATCGTATAGACAATGCTCCTTAAGAAGGAGGACTGGCGAGCTTGCTTGTAATATTATGTGCGGAGTGACTTGTATGCAGCAGCAGCTCTGCGAATCAACTGATCAGCACCATAAGCAGCAATGATACATATGAAAGGCAGACTAGGAGCTTTGTACCTGTACATGACATCGATGAAAAACAAGACGCAGAAGGCGAACACGGCCAGAATGACCAGCCAGATAATCGAAGCTTTTTTGAATTGCTTGTTGATCATTGCACTAATCGTTCCCGTTACGAACAAGATTGGCGGGATGATATACCATACAAGCTTGATTACACCAGTTATACTTTTGAAATCGATCTGCCACACCCACCAGCCGAGAAAGGAGATCGTTCGTTTGCCGTACAGGATGAGAATATGATCCCAATTGTTGACCAAGAAACTTATGATCAAGCTGTTCATAATATTAATGGTATAGTCTGGCGTGTAGGCATAGTCATGAGCTGTTGCATGGTCATAGATCCAGCCAGGAGCATAAATGTTGTAAAGCACCATCTTGGCATTGTCCTCCAGCGATGCAAAAAGTGGCTGAAGTCGGTCACCTGTCAGAATATAGATTGCTGTTATAAGAAGCGCTGCAAGAACACTGACGATAGCAACTTTATACTTGCGTATGAACGGTTTAACCAGGCTCTTGCGAAGATGAATGATGAAATAGAATAGAATAAACACAACGACCAGAATACCTGTAGGTCTAAAAACAATCATATACAGGGAAGCAGCGACGAATAAAATCCTATAGCTCCTTTTGCCGGACTCCATACTCATAAGAAGAAAATAAATGCACAACAACAGAAGGCTGATGAAGAAGCTATCTGTAAGAATGTAAGTCGTCCAGCGTATAATTCCAGGTGTGATGCAATAAAACACCGAGGCCAGAATAGCGGTAGTGCGATTAAAGAGGATATTCGCAATCCGGTATACGAGAATTACGCTAAGACCGGTTGTTAGCGCCTGAAGGAATAACACGACCGCAGGTTCCTTGAAGATCGCAAGCTGCAGGGTAAGCAGCATATTATAGCCGAGATACATGAGATCATTCATATCCAGACCGATTCTAAAGTCGGCCATCAAGGAGTGCGCATAATTCAAGTACCAATCGCTATCATCCGATTTCGGAAATCCTTTGTCTGACAACATCACTTTGAAAAAATAGCCTAAATTAACGGCCAACGCCAGCAACACTAACGGAATTACAAAGAGCAGCTCTCGATCTTTAACCTTTTGGTACAATCGGTACACGGTTTACACAGCTCCATAGTTCAGCATAATAGGACATGGTAATTACTATTCTCATTTTGCACAAAACGGCACATTTGAGCAACTCTTTTCTTAAGGAAGCATTCGTTTCTTCAATAAAGGCTGGAATTGTGACAAATGTGATCAAATTGTAAAATTACTTCGAAAAAGCGGAAGAAAAGAGTTGCCGAAATAACAGATTATGTGCAAAATTAGAGAAGATGTCGAAGAAATCTGGCAGCTAACGATTCATGCTAGAATTGCAAAATATTGATACGGGGAAGTTGCCATGGAACAAGGGAAAATATTAATTGTAGTCCCAGCTTACAACGAGCAGGGCAACATCTTGAAAGTGATTCGGGATATTCGCGAAAACGTCCCGGATAGCGACATCCTTATAATTAATGATTGTTCCCTAGACAACACCTCTATTACTGCCAGAAGGGCAGAGGGTGTCAAGGTTGTTGATCTCCCTTACAATCTTGGCATAGGAGGAGCAGTACAGACTGGCTTCAAGTATGCTTATGCCAAGGGCTACGATT
Source organism: Paenibacillus sp. (assembly GCA_029239545.1). Lineage (GTDB taxonomy): Bacteria > Bacillota > Bacilli > Paenibacillales > NBRC-103111 > Paenibacillus_AA. The sequence goes on along the minus strand of JARBUQ010000517.1, from coordinate 488 downwards.
ATGCAATCCAGATCGATGGAGATGGGCAGCATCCCCCTGGTGAAGTGAACAAGCTTCTTAGCACTATGAAGAAGACCGGATGTGACATGGTGATCGGCTCAAGGTTTTTGGATATCCATTCCTTCCGCACTACTTGGTCAAGAAGACTAGGAATTAAGATATTCGATCTGTTGTTTCGTCTCTTGATCCGGACGAAGGTTACAGACAGCACATCAGGCTTCCGTCTCTACAATAAGAAAAGCATTGCCCTGCTCAGCAAGCATTATCCCGACGATTATCCGGAGCCGGATGCCATTATTCTGCTTAAGAAGCATGGTCTGCGATTCACTGAAGTTGGTGTTCAGATGAAACACCGCGAGTTTGGGGCGTCCTCCATCACTATGATCAAGAGCCCCTACTATATGGTGAAGGTAATTATGTCGATCTTCTTCTCTTATGTCAGGACCAGGTGGTGAAAGGGTTATGGAGAGCGGGAATATTTTTAGCGT
>JARBUQ010000040.1 GCA_029239545.1 Paenibacillus sp. | reverse complement strand
CAGGTAGCTCACCCGAATGCGCAGCGCCATACTGCTCAATGAGTAGTTTAATTGTCGTCGCTAGTGCATCAAATTGCTTCTCAACTCGCGTAAATTCTTCTTTGTCACGAGACAACCGAGATTCATGTTCCTTGAGCTCCGATAACAGCTGAGACATCTGTTCTTCACCAGTCACAGAAAACGCAAGATCCTCATTCAAATCCAAGTCCGCTTGTTCCAGTCGAAGCTTGTTCATCTCCTTCTCCAGCGCTGTTCTGCTAGTCTTGGCATGATTCCACTCCGCTTCAAGCTGCTGACGCCCTTGGGATATGCGATTTAACTTGAGATTTAAATCCTTCCTTTCCGTTTTCAACCACTCTAGGCTATGATTCGCTTCAATCGGCTGCACATTGATAGTCTCCATGTACAGATCTTGACTTTGAAGACTTGATTTCTCGGTTCTCAAATAGTTCATTCTGCTTTTCACGGATTCAATCTGCAGCTTCACTTGCTCCATAGAGCGCTGCCTGCTAGCCCACTTGCTTTGCTGATCTTCTGCCTGTACAACAAGCTGATCGATGACCCCGTTCAAGGCGTCGATTTCTTTCCCCAGCTCAACATATGTCCGTCCTTTTTCAATCCTTTGCTGAAGCTGAATCATTTCACCTTTTTGCTCGTCCATGATGGTATTGTTCTGCTGAATCGTTTGCTCCGCCTGTCGCACCGATTTACTGATTGAATCCTCTTGGCTCTCTAATTCACGCACTTGTTCGCGCTTAAGTCCAACTTGCCTTTCCATTTCTTGTACGACCTCAAGCGGGTATGAAGTAATGAATCGACTGAAAGAAGTTTGTAAATCAGAGGTACGCTTCAATTCACTTTCCTTTACTTTACGTGCTGACAGGACCTGTTCGCCTTTATGAGATATCGCTTGTTTCCAGCTCGCAAATTCAGCAACATCCGCATTTTCACGCCAATGCTGCGGTTCAACCCAAGCTTTTTCTTGCTGAGCTACCGGCGTATCCATATTGGCTAGACGCGATGCTTCCTGCGATGAGATGACTTGAATCGGGAACTGCATATCCTCCGCATACTGCCGCAGCTTGCTTGTTAATAACCCAACCTCTTCTTCTGTCGTAATCAAAGTCACTGACCACAGAGGATGTGTCATTGCCCGCTCGGTTAGGTCTAAGCCCTGTAAATATTGAATGCCTGTCTCCAATAACGCGAATTGATTACGCCATTTGTCTACCAATCCTGCCACATAGACATCTGCAAAAAAAGTATGCTGGTAGCTATAATCATCGATATAGCGAAAAGCAAGGCGCTCTTTCAACAAATAAGCTTCCTTATCCAGGTGCAGCTTTTCCAAATCCTCCCTGAGCCGTTCTTCAATCGAACTCTGTTTCTCATAAACGGATGAGAGTCTCCCCCATGAAGACCTGTACGCAGCAATTTCAGTAAGCATGGATTGGTGTTCTTTTTTAAATGCTTCGAGATTTTGCTCTGAGCTGGCGCGTTCCACATAGGCGATCTTCAGGTTTTCACTAACTCGTCCCAGCTCTCTCCCGCTTTCCTCTTTACCGAATGCCAAATCCTTATTCTTCTGCACAAGCATCACATTGCTGTCACCCAATTTCTGATAACGCTGAATCCAATCCGTCATACTGCCTTCCATGCTCTCGACCGCTGGATTTGCCAGAACATTGATCCTAAGCACGTCCCTATCTTTCTCGCGAGCCTGCACAATGGATCTATGTTCAATGAGCTGCTTGTTCAATTCCTCTAGTTCGCTCGATAGATCTCTTAGAATCGTTTCCTCTAAGGCCGTCCTATTCTGATAAGCATCTAATTCCTGCCTGAGTTTCTCTTCTTCCACCTGCCACTCTTGCTCCATCTTGCTGTAAATACTGCGAATTTGCCCGCCGTTATTGATCCATGCTTCCCGGAGAACATCCTCTTCCTCGGTATTTCCGAATTGATCAAGTTCGCGCTGCAAATAATTCATGCGCTCTTCTGCAGAGGTCCACTGCTGCTTGTAGTCGGCCAAACGCAGAGAGTAGTAGTGCTGCTTAGCACTTCGTACTTGCGCCTCTTTGCGCTCAACGTCTTCCTCGACCAATCTCAGCTTTGTTTCCAAAGCGGATTGCTCCTGTTTTTGCTTCGCAATCTGAAGGGATTCTTTCTTCCGAGCCAATAACAGCAACTGCTGGTCGCATTCTGACATTTGACGGTGCCATTGTGAAAGCTTGGCGCTTTCCTCATTTTTCTGCACATTGACTAATAACCAATAGGCCTTCGTTTCAGCCTGGGCAGCTGCATAATCCATCTGTTTGGCATCCATTTTGGCAAAATGAAGCACATAGCCATCCAATTCAACGAGGATTTTCTTATTTTCTTCGATTTTCTCTTTTAATTCTTTGTATTTTTTGAAGCTGTCCCTGTGCATTTCAAAATTATTCGCGAACTCGCCTTGTTCGTATCCTCCCATCGCATCTTCGACCGTTGGGATCAACAAGCGATCGAACAATTGGCTCGTCGTTTTACATTCATCAAAAAAGCTCTCTACACCGCCCTCTGAGCTGTTGATCTTCGCAATACGATCCCACTCTGATGCGATAATGTGATAATCGTTTTCCAAAACTTTCTTGTAGTCTTTCATCGTGGGCGGCAGCTTCGCGTTCATTCTTTTCGACGTCATCTGGTGGTAATAATCATGGATTTCGCCTTTATCCGCTGCTCGAAGGTTACCTGCACTTTCCTTGACAAAAGGTATCCGATCAATGCTATCTGCATCAAGCTCCGGATAATCATAGACATACCGATAGGAATCTATCCCTGTTGCTGTCAGAAATAAACTAACGCAAGTGACCACATATCTTCGTGGCCGTTCACTCAGAATCCACTCGATTGCGATATGCGCAGGGCCGTTTTCGAGACTTAACGTATCCTTCATTTTACGACCGGCAAGTTCCGCATGCGGAAGTATGGCTTGAATCGCAGATTGAATAAAAACCGTCTTGCCTCCTCCATTTTCCAACAAAATCGCGCCATTATGCCCATCGAAATGAAACAATTCATCGTTGTATCGCTTATTTCCATCCTCATAGACCACATTCGTAAAACGTATTTTAGAGATGGCTGGCATGTTCGCTTCCCTCTTCCTCATTCGCAGCGCTTTGATATAAAAACTCCAAAATGCCACGGTTATATTCCAGCTCCATAAAATAACGCTGAACAACCACTTTGGCCTTTTCGGTTAACGTAATTTCCTGGTTGCCAATATCGATCACTAACTCTTGGGCGACCAGAAACTTGCGTACAGAATCCATAAAGCTAACACGGCTAATGGTATTCCCGCTCTGCCTCGCAGCTGTTTCCTTGATATCGTCCATGGCACTCCATTTTTCAATCAAGGCTGTCCAGTTATAGGAAAATTCCTTCTCCATCTCTCTTAATTCAGCTTCAGGATGCGTCTTCAATAACGCTATTCGCTCATTCACAAGCTCCGTCCACTCTTCAATTCCGATAAAACTTCTCGTTGGCTCCATCGTTTGGTAGCTGTCATAAAAGGCCCCAATCAACACAATGATGCTGACATACATCAGATAGAGATCCGCATTCACGGCATTCGCCCGCAAATAGGTACGTTTAATCACTTCGTTGTTCATATGAAAAGGCGATAGCCGTGTCTCCGGTATCATATACAGCTGTTCGCCGGCAATAACCGTCACACAATCGACTTCACGCGCGAATTGATCCACAAGCCCACGCACCACATCGTCCGCCATGTATTCTTGAAGCCATGCTTTGCCAACCGCGTTATCGCGAGCGAGCAAGGTATAGATGCGAAAAGCTCTCATTACTGTCCCATTTTCAAGTCCAATTGTCATCCTGTTCTCCCCATGAAATCAACATATTCTGTATGCTAAACCTATTGTTTACCTTAATAATATCCTCTTGCTCTATGATGACCAGACAGCGGTTTCCCAGAAGCATATACATGTCTTCCAGCAACGTACCCTGCTCTTCATTTTGCTGTTTATCCTTATCATCCGCCTGAAGCGGACTTCTTTGATGCAGATAGATCCAGAAATCATAGAAAGCTCTCTCACCCAGCAGTCTTGCATGCTCGCTCTCTTCGAACAACTGAATAAACGGTTTCAATTCAACGTGACCCTGCTCTTCCATCCTTTGCAGCAGCTGCTCCATAAGAAGCTTGTACAGCTTTTTCTGCATCGTCTGGTACCGATATTCGTCGCTGTCTCCGCCAAGTTCCAGGAACCTGTCATCCCGCTCCTGACCGCTGCCGTCTTCCAGCATATTTTGCTCAGCCCATACCGTCAAAAGCGACCACATCTTCGTCTCTTGAACCGGCAGGAACGGCGCCAGCACACCTTTCATCGTCTCCAAAGGCAGTGGCGTACTAAAGATAAGAGAAGCTATATCCTGATCAAAATTAAAGGAATCCAACCCGGTATAATATAAGGATTCTTGCGCTGCGCCAAGTGCATGTGATTTCAATACCATACTCTGATGAAATAGATTCGAATGCTCGCCATGCACTTTCTCCAGCTCATTGGATATGCGTAAAATTAACTCATAAGGCCGTTGATCTGCTTGTCTAACCGTTTGTGCCTGAACGCGATCCTTCGTCTCCTTCACGAATTGCCTCAGTTCTTCAAACTCTTCATTCTCCATCTGCAAGCGCAAATAAATATCTTCCAGCAGTCCTTTATATCGTCCGAACGTTTCTTCCGACACGATGTTTCTTTTCAACTCATGCTCCAGCTTGACCATCCGCTCCTGCAAAGCTTCTACATCAATTCGCATTTCATTAATTTGCCGCAGTGCGCCTTCGAACTCGCCCTTCTCCAATTGCTTGCGCAGCACCAGCTGATGAATCGATAATTGAAATTCTGTATAAAACTCCTTGGTCGCAAAAATAAGCTCCAACCCATCTTCGTCGAGCGTGTAGTACTGCGTATTCGTTTTTAAGTCGAAGGCATTCGCTTTCAGAATCGATATGTAAATATGCTCCGACTGACCGGATTCCCAATTCATAAATGTAAAATCCCGCTTCTTCCCTGTCGTTGGGCGAAATACTTGCGTGATCTGCCTGGCCAGATCCTCAAATCCGGCTTCATCCAAATCGATGAAGATCCCCGTCACCTTCAATAGAAACTCGGCTAAGTTTTTGACACCCGCCTTATTGTTTCGCATCAACTTCTGTTCAAAAAAGTAAAGCAGAGTCAGCAGACCAAGCTCCATGAAATCTATCGGTTTGTTTTGTCGGTAGGTTTGCCGCTTTCTCTGAAGCTCATAAAGAGGATCAAAAAGTGCCAGCTTGGTCATACGTTCCCGAAATCCGGAAACAACCTGACCAATTTCTACGTAATCCATGCTGTATGCCTCCAAATCGTACAAAGCTCGTATGTAGGTATTATTTCTTGGGGGAAGTAACCGCCTGCTGCTATGCATCGGGGTTCATTCACACATGCTCCTGTTTGAGAATATATGCCTATTATATCAAAATTTCAAAGGTTGAAGGATTGGTAGGCCATTGGGAAGTAGTTCCATCCAATAAAAAAAGCCTATTTGAGCGATTAAGCCCAAACAGACTTTATCATAATGATGTTTCCACTTCGATTTCCAACCGATCTTTTTCGTCACTTTTTAGTATAGCACCATGGGCGAATGTTTGTACTCATTAAACGCAAAAAAAGGGCTATCCCTCAGCCACTTCTGAACTGGGCTCCCGTTCGTGTACACTTCAAAGAAAGACCCTGGATTAAACTGTTAAAAGATGGCTCTCAGAAAGTGTCCCTACCCTTTTGGTTAGCTTTAACCACAGCTAGCCTTGAATGCTTGTTGATAGAGACTGTCTATTCATTGTGCCACCTAATAACTGGTAGGTATAACTCCAAAATTTAACTTTAAGAGTCGTTCAGCAGTTTTGTGAAGGTAGATTGGCTATTGTGGTTACCAATGTTGTAATTTCTGCAACAATTCACACGCCAAAAGGCTATTTTGTACGTTGAAGTTGCAGTTTGTACAACATTTCGATCCCATTTGTTGCAAACTGGACTGTATAGAGCCCGATTGTTGTACATTATGCAACATCGAGGGGAGAAAGGCGGGATCTAGGCAGAATTTGTTGCACTTTCTACAACATCATTTCAACCGAGAAGATGGATTCTCTACTCTAACTATTTCCCACGTGTAATCCTCAACCTTTCTTATTCATTGATTATAAACGTAAAAATACCCGAGAGAGGTCACTTTTTTCAAAGTGTCTATCTTTCGGGTCATTGTTCATTCATGGCTTTTTAGGACAGTCCCATCCTGCAATACCAACTATATCCTGCCTTCGATTGCTTCCATGCTCACCGGATTGTCAATCTTTTACCGACCCCTGCATAAGCCCGGCAATAAACTGCCGACTGAAGATTGAGAACACTATAATGAGCGGTACCGTAGCCATCAGCGTTGCGGCCATGACCATAGAGTAGTCCGTGCTGTACACGCCATTCATTGAGGCAATCAGCATCTGGATTGTGAATTTGTTCTGTACGGAGATGACGACGAGCGGCCACAAATAATCATTCCAGGAGTTCAGGAACGTAATGATGCCGAGGGTCGCCAACGCAGGGCGAAGCACCGGAAGCGCTACACGATAGTACAGGTCAAAAGAGTTACAGCCGTCAATGCGTCCTGCATTGATAAGCTCATCATGCAGCACGGAGGCCGCATACTGCCGCATCCAGAAGATACCAAATGCACTTGCCGCCCCCGGGATGATCAAGGCTTTCAGATCATTGATCCAGCCCAGCTTTTGTATAATGATGAATTGGGGAATTAGCCCTAACTGCTGCGGCACCATCATGGTCATCAACAGAAAGAAGAACAGGAACGGCTTGGCTGGAAATGAAAATTTGGCAAAGGCAAAGCCCGCCATCGAGCAAAAGAACAGAACCAGAAGCGTGTGTACACCTGCCACGATCAAGCTGTTGCCGAACGACCGGAAAAACCCCACATGATCGATAACCTTTCCGATATTAACCAGCAGCTGATCACTAGGCAGAAACCTCGGGGGAAACCGGAACATATCCGAAGTCGTTGCGGTAGACATCACGAACAGCCAGTAAAAAGGAAATAGCGACAATAGAGAACCGACCAGCATCCCGATGTGAATAAGGAACGTTCCTGAAGCCCAAGAGGACTTCGCCGGGGTCTTGGTTAGGACGACGGCATCTCTGCTTCGGCGAGTGACCGTTACTTTGGAAGATTCCGATCTCATTAGATTCCCTCCCCTCTCGAAACGAATTTCCAATTCAAGAAGGAAAAAACACCGATGATCAGGAACAGCATCCAAGCGATAGCGGAAGCATAGCCGAACAGCTGATTGCCGAAGGCTTGGTTATACAGATACAGCACCAGCGTTAACCCGCCTTTGGTTGCCCCGCCGGTATTGCCGACGAGAATTAAGGGCTCTGTAAACAACTGCATGCCGCCAATCGTCGAAAGGATCACAGTGAACAGAATGATCGGCTTCAACAGCGGCAGCGTAATGCTGAAGAACTGATGCTTCCGGTTCGCTCCGTCAATCGTAGCTGCTTCATACAAGTCATGCGGGATACTCTGCAGCCCGGCCAAGTAAATGATGGCATTGTAGCCCGTCCACCGCCAAATGACCATGAGCGACACAGCGACCTTCACCCAGAATGGATCGTTGATCCATTCAATCCGAGGCAGCCCAACGACCTGAAGCAGCCCATTAATCAGCCCGAATTGGCTGCCGAAGAACGACCCGAAAATAATGGCTACAGCCACAATCGACGTAATATTCGGCAGAAAGTAGACCGCTCGGTAAAAGTCCTTGAACCGCACGAAAGCGGCGTTGAGCAGAAATGCGACGACCAGTGCCAGAAACAGCTGCGGTAAGGTCGAAAAAAACCAGATGACGAAGGTGTTGCCGACCGACTTCCAGAAATCTGGATCATCGGTCAGCAGGTTACGGAAATTGCGAAGTCCCACGAACTCCATAGGTCCGAGCCCATCCCACGAGTGGAAAGCTAGGTACAGCGAGAACAGGATCGGAAACAAGCCGAATACGATAAACAAGATATAAAATGGAGATATCATCAGGTAGGGCGCCAGATACGTCTTCAACCCTCTCATAGCAGCCACATCCCTATTTATTTTTCAATTTGGTCTTGGCCTTCTCAATGAGGGCCGCGAATTCTTTGTCAGGATCCTTGGTCTTATCGACCGTTACGGCCTGCATGCCATCGCTAATAATATCTTCCACGGTTTGATAGAAAGGTCCTTTACGCTGCACCTTCACGTCCTTGGCTACCTCGGAGAACAAGATGCCGAGCTTCTGGTTGCCCCAGAATTCATACCCCGCCTCTGTGAACGCTTTATCGCCATAGACCGACGGAGTCGAAGGAAAATTGCCTGAAATCTTGAATACTTCTAACTGCTGCTGGGGTGAAAGCATCCAACTAATAGCTGTGTAAGCTTCCTTGGCGTTCTTCGTTTCCTTCGGAATAAGTAAGAACGAACCGCCCATGTTGCCTGTGCCCTCCGGAATTTTGGCTGCACGCCATTTGCCCTTCGTATCCGGTGCGCGGGTTTCAACGTGGCCTTTGCCCCATGCGGCAGAGATGTACGTAGCGATTTTGCCGGAATTCAGAGCGGCAGAGTACTCCTGCAGTGCATTTTTCTGGTCATAAGCTCCAGCGATGCCCATTTCACGGGCTTTCTTATAATAATCCAACGCTTTCTTGATTTGCGGGTTGGAATCCATTGTCAAATTCTCGTCTTTATCAAAGTACAGTTCATTGCCCTGGTCGCGAATCGCACCATATAATTCATAAGGGTTGGATAAAATACTAGCGCCTGTTTTCTCCTTCAATGTTTTGCCAGCAGCGAGGAAGTCGTCCCAATTCTTAATCTTGGCCGCAACATCGTTAGGCTCCGAAGGGAGTCCGGCTTGTTGGAACAGATCTTGGCGGTAGTAAAGCACCATCGGACCGATGTCCGTAGGAAATCCAAGCTGCTTGCTGCCAGCACTGCCTTGCTTCCATTTCCAATCCAGATAATCCTTGGACAGATCCTTAGCTCCATACTCGTTCAGGTCGTAAAATTTATCAGGGTACTTCAAGAATTGGTCCATCTGTGAAATATCGATCATCGCAATGTCCGGAGCCCCCGAGCCTGCCGACATCGCCGTCAACAGCTTCTTATGGGCGTCCTCCCACTTATAGATCTGTGGAACAATCTCGATGTTCGGATGGGTGCGGTTAAACTCTGGTATTATCTTTTCAAATGATGCCCCCTGCCAAAACCACATTTGCAGTTGAACCTTTTTCCCGCTGTTTCCACCTGCTTCATTTTTTACTGCGACTTGCGTTCCTCCGCTGCTGCATGCACTTAGAAGAACAAGAAGAGAAACTAAGAGCAGAAACATGGACTTGCGTTTAGGCATCCAATTCATTCGATAAACGCTCCCTTCACCATTTTCAACTGGACTTCATATTAGTAAGTCCTTACATTTAGTATAGGCAGGACTTTACAGCTCGTATAGGTAACGAATCTTCGATTTCTTGGACTCTTCTCAGAAATGTTCCACCGTCCGATAATCCCCAGGGGCCATGCCGACGAAGGTTTTGAAGATGCGGCTGAAATAGGCTGGGTCCTTGTACCCTACCCTTATGCATATCTCATATACTTTCAGGTTCGTCTCGCGCAGCCATCGCTTGGCCTCCGTGAGCCTGATCTGCGTCAAGTACTGGGTATAGGTGAGTCCCATCTCCTGATGAAACAAATTGCTTAAATAATTGGCATTCACTTGGAATTGCTGGGCAAAATCGGACAAATTCACCGCTTCGTTGGCATATTCATTATGTACGTATTTCAAAAGCGCCTTAATAATCGGCGGAAATGAGTCCCCTCTTTCCTTCCTTGTAATTTCATTGAAGCCCAAGCTCATCATGCTGCGCATATACATCAACCCAAGATCACTTATCTCCTTGGTGCAGCCGCCATGACCTATCTTCACTTCAATGCGGAGCTTTGCTTCCATCCACTTCGAAATCTCCTGCACCTGCTGCTCCCAGGCCTCTTTATCATCGTTCTCGATGAACAGCACCACGGTGATGAGCCGATCCTCAACGCATACTGCTGCCGTCCCCAGTCCGCTGAACGATTCCTGGGCACATTCCCGGATGAAGTAACGTACCGAGGTCTCCCCCAGTGACCGCAAATCCTTTGTCGAGAAGGAGACGAGCCGGATGGCGGCATATTGCGGAATTAGCCCTTCATCGAAGGTTGGCACCGGCACCCCGTGGAGCAGGTCGTGCATTCGTTTCTCCAGCAACGCTCGGCTGCGGATCACATTCACCTGTTCGGACTCCATTCGCCGGCGGTAGTTCCCATAAGCTTCGTTGTACACTTCTAGTAGCTTCTCCTTGGAAAGAGGCTTAAGCAGGTAGGCTGCCACTTGATGCTGCATCGCTTTCATGGCATAATCGAATTCCGCATGCCCCGTCAGCACATACACATCGGTTTGCGGTGAATGCTGCCTTATATATTCGGCAAGCTGCAAGCCATCCCCAGCCGGCATGCGGATATCGGTAATAACGAGCTGCACCGTCCTCTGCTGCAGTATAGTAATCGCCTCCAACCCGCTAGAGGCATCCAACACTTCACCCACGCCTTCGAATCGGACCAGTGTTCTGCACATTGGAAGACGTACATTTGCTTCATCGTCTACAATCAGAACAATAAACATGCGGTTAGCCTCCTCCTTCTACATGGTTCAGCGTCTCAAACTGCTGCATAATCCCTTTCCACGTTAACTCAGGATCTGCACCGTCAGATTCAACCCGCCGAAGACCGTCGCGAATCCATCTTTCAATCGTCGTATAATCGTAATCATCATAGCCGGATTTGTAGCGAAGCGCCGTGTAAGAATAAATTTGACCAACTGGCGCATCATTGAAAAAGGGATCGTTAACCTCCAGGAAATCGGAAGAGGAGTACGATTCCGGTGTGGAAGGAAAATTCCCGCTGCCAATAAAATTCGCCAGCTGCTGCTGTGGAGCCGTTAACCAGCATGCTAGCGAATACGCCGCTTTGGGAGATGAACTTGTCTTCGGGACCGCCAAATACGTCCCCGTTAAATTGGATGGCAGACCAGGTGCCCGGGTCAGATCCCACTTGCCCGCAGTAGCAGGAGCATTCTTCTTCATCATGCCGTGAAGCCAAGAAGGAGCCAATACGAGGGCGAATTTTCGATTGACCGCTCCTTCGGCCCAAGCTGAGGTTTGCGATGGCAACCCGGCGCTGAGGCCATGCTTGTGGAAATACACCGCCCGATCCCAAGCTTCCTTAACATGAGGACTTAATTCGTGCTCCACAGGCAGCACATATTGACCGTCAAACTGGTTGAGATAGCTAAGGAAGATATTCGTTATATTATCGAATAATACGGCCCCCGTCCGCTGCTTCAATAGGACTCCTGCTTGCTCCAGCGCGTCCCAATCGGACAGATAGGCCGCCACCTTCTCCCGTTCCGTTGGTAAACCGGCCTCCTGAAATAAGTCATGGCGGTACGCAAGTGCCACAGGCCCGATATCTACAGGCATGGCATACAAGAAACCGCCATTCTTGCTTTCCGCTTGCCGCCATTTCCAGTCCAGATAATGAACTCGCTCGTCGCCGTAATCATAGAGGTTATAGAACTGGTCCTGGAAGCGCTTTAATTGATTCAGCTGCGAAGCCTCCAACAGAACAAGATCGGGGGAATCAGCCTTCGTGGCTAGCGAAGTCATGAGGCTCGGCACCACATCGTCGTATTGAAAAGTAACCATTTCGACATCCATCTGTGGATATTCTGCCGCATACTTCTTAATCAGCGGCTCCAGCCCACTTCCCGGCCACAGCCAGATACGCAGTGTACTGGGCTTCGGAGAGCTTTTCACACTCGGCATGACCATTTCGGGGGAGCAGGAGCACAGCAGGCTGATCATTGCCAGTACTAGCGAAAGCCGAAGAAATAAATTAGGCAGCACCATCATCCCCTCTTTTACCCAGCATTAACAATCCTTGCTCCCTATCTATCTGAGATGGCGGGTCCAGCAGAGGAAGTGATAATAGCACTTGCAGTCCTCCCAAAAGACTTGGCATCAGGCGAATTCCGTAGCCTGGACCAAAGAAAGCCTGCAGCTGCTTATGCAGATTGCTTAACCCGATGCCGCCCGCCTTCTTCTCAAAGCCTTGCTCCCGATGAATCGAGTCTTCAAGCAACTGCAGGGCCGCAAGCGGCATGCCTACGCCATTGTCTTCCACTGAGCACAGGATCTTGCCGTCCTGCCGGTAGATCCGGACTCGAATGAGCCAGTCCCCCTCGTCCTTGTGCTCTAAGCCATGGTGGAAGGCATTCTCGACGAGCGGCTGCAGGACGAGCCGGATCACACTTTGCTGCTGCAATCCTTCCTCTACGTCGAGACTAACGTTGAATTTCTCACCAAAGCGCGCCCGCTGGAGCAATAAATATCGGTCCAGCTGCGCCAGATCCTCCCCGAGCGTCACGAAATCGGTCGACGGATGGACGCTATAGCGAAGCAGTTCACCGAGCGCGAGTGTCATTTCCTGAGCCTTCTCTGGCCTCTCGTCCTCAATCGTCCAGTAAATCAAATTGAGTGAATTGTATAAGAAATGCGGTCGGAACTGCGCTTTCAACGCGACAAGCTCCGCCCTCTGGGCACTGATCTGCTGCTCGGATAGCCGTTGAACGACTTCCTCCAGCTGACGCACCATGCCATTGTAGTTTGAATACAGCTGCGTAATCTCCCGGCTCGCGAAAGGCCGGTCGATCGGCTTGATGCCTTCCTTGCTCAGCTTGTTCATCCCATCGGCCAATTGACGAATTGGCTTCGTAAGCGTCCATGTGAAGTACGCTACCAGTGCGAGGGCAATCCCGATACCTGCAGCCATGGTCAGCAGCGCGTTCGCCCACATCTGCGAAGCGTCACTGTACACCGCTTCAGGTTTGAAATAGGCGATGGTGGTCCAATCACTGTAATTGGACTTTGCATAGGTCACAAGCATCCGCTTGCGATCCTCCCTCGTCGTCCATTCGAAGAAAGGCTGCGCATTCCCACCGAACTTGGAAAACAGCCCTTGATCTGCCGCCGTTCCAATCTCGCGAGGCTCCGTCGAATACACAATATTCCCTATGGAATCCATTACCTGCACCTTTCGCTCGATACGCTGTCCCGTTTCACCAATCATCCGGTTCATTTTCTCCACAGGAAACACCAAGAACTGATCCCCCAAAACGGTAAGATTTCGAGAGTCCTTCAGCTTTCGTGCCCCAATAATGGCAGGAATCTCACCATCTCGCCAAGCCGGACCATACACCCACAGCATATGACCATCAAGCTCCTCCATTTTCCTGTACCAAGTGACAGCACTCACAGCGTCATCCGCTTTCGGCCAAAACAACTGGAGCGACTCGTTAGACGAGTAAGCATTGCCTTCCCGGTCGAAAAGGTGAATGAGCATTTCACCTGCGATATAGCGCGTTTTCTCCGCAAGGTAGCGGTTCAACGCAAGCTGCTCTTGCCCTCCTTGCTTCGTAATCGGCTTGTTCAAAGCGGTCTGCACCTTTTCATCGAACGCAATTATCTGGGAGGCTTGATCATATTGACGTAGCAGCACATCAATCTTAGCCGACAATTGATCGACAGACTCCTGCGTATAGCCAGCCGTACGATTCAGAGCAAGCTGTGAGGTTAAGCGATAGTTGAACAGATTGGTAAGCGCAATAGCTAGAGCCGCAATGAGAAACATACCGGCCAGCAACTGGATGAAGATAGGAATAGGTCGTCGTTGTACCACGGTTCACCTCGCTTCCACGCATTAATACATAACGGATATGTTCTGACACATAATTCTAGATAAGGACAATATCCCCTTCTATTGATGTGAAAATGAAGAATATGAACTAAATCATCTGAATATTCGACATTTTTCGGCTATCTCAAAATAAAGGCTATCCCTCCACTCATTTTGTTCCATGGGTATTTTAGAAGTAACTAAAAAATCTGCCTGATTTCCAGCGTACTGGTCATACCCCTGTCAAGTAGACAGGTGAAAAAAGCTATGCTGCCAGCGCGCACCGATATTCAATCGGTGC
>JARBUQ010000516.1 GCA_029239545.1 Paenibacillus sp. | reverse complement strand
GGATAATCTTGCTGAATGCTGTGCCTGATCATGCAAGATTAGTTGAACAAGGAATGGAGGCATAGGAATGGTTACGTGCGGAGTAACGGAAGAATGTCCTACTGGTTGGGGAGCTATGAATGATTGCATTCCCTATTTTTACTAGTGCTGTGACTATAACAGCGGGGTTGCCATGAACATGGATTGCAGGTGAGAGTCGCGTATGGCCCCATGCAATGGAGTGTGTAAGGTTGTGGCTTGGGCTACCTATGGTGAATGCTGTTAATGATCAACAGGCAGGTTAATCTAGCAGGACTTCAATCGCAATTTAAATCAGAATATTCCGATATTATTTCGCCGCATCTGCGACTGAAGCATTAAATAACACATACGATTATAAAATTAGGAGGTTCTATTATGAGTTGTTGGGTACCACCGTCAAATGATTGTCCTACTGGCTGGGGTGCGATTGGACCCTGTGCCCCTTTTATTCAATGCTGCGACTACGGGTTCCCCTGCGGCGGTTATCCCGGTGCCCTCAGGGAGTCCCGTGCTGCCCTTTGTAATGGGGTCTGTAAAATTTTCTACTGGGATACTCCAATTGAATGCTGCTCCTGATGTCAACCAATGTGGTGACTGAACAGGACCGCAATGGGATGAATTATCTTGCCAATTTATGAGGCGGATTGTATTGGATTCACCAAAGAACCTCTGGAGCACATTGCGCTCCAGAGGTTCTTGTAGTTAAAAATATACCTTCATACGGTGATAGCTAATCTTATTGGATAGCCTGGCTCGTTCTTTCTCACAAGTACAGCTATCCAGCAGTGCTTCATTATAACTAATCCAAAAAGAATGCCATAGCCTCATTAAGAAGCCTCCTCTATTCACAGTCACCTTTTCGCGAGGTACGATTTTCGGTAGCTGGCAAGCATATTGGTATGAACCAATGAAGCCCCTTTAGCTTTGCGTCATCACTTTTCAGTGATTTTGCCGTTATCGTATGGTGTTGTGTTCGCCTATAGAATGAATTGTAGCAGAATATCAGAATTCTGCATCCGACTTTCGAATTATTCTTGCTACGATATGGCGCATGATGTGAAACAAGAGCAGTGCTGCAGCAGCTCCCAATGAATCTATTCCGATATCTATAATGGAAGGAGTGCGGTTCGGCACCAGCGTTTGATGGAATTCATCGGCTGCTCCACATAGAGTCGCGACGAACCACGCCAGTAAGACAGCATTTGACCGCTTCCGCAGAGCCAATTGAACCAAAATCGCAAGAATACCGAATACCGCCACATGGGCACCTTTGCGAACCATAACATCTATTTTGTGCACCAGGACAGGTGAGGCATTCGTCTCCGACTTAATAATTGAGCTTGTATTTTTACTAGTGGACGCTGGTGATGCTGTAAGACTGAAGATCATGGCGTACCAGACGAGGACCGCTACTCCGAATATCCAATGTTTTCGCATATTGCCACCTCCGTTAAAGTCTAACTTATGCAGCCCCAACTTGCAAAATTCCGGGCCTATAGTCCTGAAACAACAGGCTACGGACCCAAAAAGGACAGCCCCTACGAACCTTATAAGGTGCAGCCTTGTGCTGTTCCCACCTCCAAGCTTTGAGCGTGTACGGTAACTTCCCCCAGGTAGGATGAACATCCCTGAATTTATGAAGCCGTGGGTATCATGCGGCCAGTAGAAGTAAGAGGAGGTTTTCTAATCAGGATGAAGAAGGTTTCCGTATTCATTTTTGTATTCAGTTGTGCCATTGGCCTATCTACTATAGCTTCGCAAGCAAGCACTTTTGCGCCGATGCCCGGTTCTGACAGCAAGCCAGGCTTCACGATTCAGAAGCGGCTCAGCTCGTTCGGGTATAATCCTTCCAGAAGCAAAGCCCACTCAGGATCAGTCCCCAAGCCCGTGATCCAGACTTTCCCTGAGCAAGCAGGGTTCCTGGAATCAAGCAAGGTTAACCAGAAGGCCCCCGCCGTTTCCATCCTCTCCGCAGAACCGAAACAACCGGAGTTGGCTCAGTCCGATGCTGCAGTTGAAGCAGATGCCGAGCCAGAGCCCAGCATGCAGGAGCAAGCTGAACTGGAGCAGCTAGCCAGGGTCATTTACTCCGAAGCAAGAGGCGAATCCTTCGAAGGACAGGTCGCGATTGGAGCTGTCGTGCTTAATCGGGTTGAATCTGACCGCTTTCCGGATTCCATCGGGGAAGTCATCTTCCAGCGCGGTCAATTTACCGCCGTCATGGACGGACAGTACTATCTGACTCCGAACACAACTGCATACGCGGCAGCCAAGGCCGCATTGAACGGATCTGATCCGACGAACGGTGCTTTATATTACTACAATCCCAGGACGGCCACGTCGTCCTGGAGCAAGAAGCGCCCTTCCAAGATTACGATTGATCGACACGTATTTACCCACTGAACACATTAGCTAATGTGTAATTGCTCCACTCTCATCATCCTACCAACACCAACACGCTCATGCTGTAAGCTCTTGCCTCGCGCAGGAGCTTTTCTTCCTGTTCGACCAGACACCTCTACAAAATTTGTCTATGAAAAACTTTGCAAATCTCCATTGAACCCGCTGAGAAGTGTGGAGTAAAATTAAGGAGCTTCAAATGAGAATAATTATCAAATAGAAGGAGAATGGCTATGTTAACATCTTTTGCTAGAAAAACAATTCAGCTGTCGATATCGCTGGAATCTCTTCCAGATTATGCGGGGGATCGAGTATTCCTGGCGTTGCCCGATATTGGATCAGATGCCCTGGAGGGGCGAACCATCCTGGACCATCTATTTGGCAAAACCTTCCCGCTGTTCGCAACGGACACGGTTATGTAGTAGATCAAGTGTGGGGCAACTATAATCCGATTACGCTGGAGAATCATCTGGATGAAATGGTCCGATCGCTTGAAAAGTGCTTTTGAATGGGATGCCTTCCGGATAACAAATAACCTGTGAGCCTACGTCTAGTAGACTTCACAGGTTATCTTTGTTTCCTCTGGCTGCTTACTAACATGACTAGGCTCTACGTGTGCCTCGCATTAGTGCACTGATGATCAGAACGATCACAATAGCTCCCAGAATAGCAGGTATGAGATAAAATCCACCCATACTCGGGCCAAAATCACCTAGAATTAACGAACCCAACCATGCTCCTACTAAACCAGCCACTATGTTCCCGATTATACCTCCGGGTACGTTCCTCCCGATAATTAATCCTCCAAGCCAACCTATTACGCCACCAATAATTAATGTCCATAACAATCCCATCCTCAACATCCCCTCTCTTTGATTTACCTGCTCGACTGTTATTACCCATGTTGTCGAATA
>JARBUQ010000515.1 GCA_029239545.1 Paenibacillus sp. | reverse complement strand
TATGGTGAATGCTTCTCACACTCACCCACAGGGGAGGCTGATCTGCGACGACGCAGAGCAGGTTGAGCGATCCTTCGCTACCATTAAACAAGCGCTGCAGAATATGACGGAGGTGAAGGTAGGCTCGGGCTTCGGCCATGAAGACAGGATTACCGTTAACCGTAACCTCAAAATGAAGGACGGGCAGCACTGGTCCATTCGATATGCCCATCCTTGTCCGCCAGACAAAGATGTCGCAGATATTGGCCCAATTGATCCCTCAATTGGGGTGCTGCGAATAGATCGTATGGATGGTCAGCCTTTGGCCGTAGTATATAATTTCGCCTGTCATCTGCTGATTGGAGTCCCGGATAGAGGAGTCACCGCTAACTTTGTTGGGTTTGCCTCCAAAGTCATCGAAGAAAACCTCGGCAATGGCGCGATGGCTTTGTTCCTGCAGGGAGCCGGCGGGGACATTCTTGAGGTGTTTTTTAAGGATGTTAACCGTTCCAGAAACTGCGAGCCTATTGGTACCATGCTGGGCTTAAGCACCTTGAAAGCGGTACGGAGCATTGAGACTAAAGCTTGCGGCACCGGTTTAAGCGTTCTTTCGGAAACGATCCAACTGCCGCGCAAAACTGATATTGCTGACCGAATTCAGGCCAGATTGCAGGATCAAGACAAGCTGATAGCCTCCTTAAGAAGCACAACGCTCAACTTCAAAACATTCCTGCCGTTGTACATTAAATATGCGCTTAATCCTGACTACCCGTCAGATTATTCCTATAGATATTTGCAGGAAGCCGCGATAGGCTCTGAAGAGCTTACCTCTATGGATACCCATAACAGGGGAAACCTTGATCAATATGTTAAGAACATTCACTCTATGGAGAAATTGATACGAATTCAAGAGGATATCTCTACGATGAGGGTCCATCAGGCACTTAACGAAGAAGCTGGAGAGTTGATCATTCCGGCTGAAGTGCAAGGAATTAAGATCGGAGATTGCGTGCTTATTACAGCTCCGGCAGAAATGCTTGTCGAGGTAGGCTTGAAGCTTAAGCAAACATCGCCGTACGAGCATACTTTTATCGCTGCATTCTCGAACGGTTACATGCATTACGCTCCCCCTGTCGACCACTACAGCAAAGGGGGGTATGAAGTCACGGAATGCCTGCTTGCCCCGGAATGGCAGCATGCTTATGAAGACAAGGCCAACGAAATCATTCGCAGGTTGTAAGGGCTGAATACTAAACTCTTCATACAAGCTGGCATTCATTCGGTGTGCGTACTGCCTACAGACATGGAAAACATCCTTCCTTGGTTAGGTGAGTTGCGGTGACTCTCTCGCTAATGACAGGATGTTTTTCTTCCTAAACAGAGAGGAGCATGCAGATGGAAAAGCAATGGAACGCAGCATGGATTATGGATCGAGAGTTTGCCGGGCTGCCGCCGATCAATCTCTATCACAAGGAGTTAGATGAGGCGAAGCGGCAGGAGAACAGACGGAAGCATAGCCAGCAGCTCCGGAACCGCCACATGTTAGTCAGAAAGGAATTTACTCTGAGCGGGGATTTATCCGATGCGGTTCTGGATATAACCGGTGATGATTATTACAAAGTGTACGTCAATGGCCAATTTCTTGGACAAGGGCCTGCACAGGGAAATCATTTTCACTATTACTATAACCGATTTGCGATTGCCTCCTTTTTGCATCCAGGTGTGAATGTAATTGCCGTGCATGTTTATTATCATGGGTTAATTTGTCACTCTTATATGAGCGGGGATCATCGCCAAGGCGTCATTGCCGAGTTGACGGTTGGGGGGCAAGCAGCAGTAAAGACAGATCACACTTGGAGTTATCATATAACGGAGGAGTATGGTCAAGGAAGTGTGATTGCCTACGATACCCAGTTCGCCGAACATATTGACAACCGGATCAAGGTCCAGGGATGGAGGGAGATCGGGTTTGATGACTCGAGCTGGAAGGAGCCGCTTGAGCATGATCAGGACGATCACCAGATGTATTTGCAGCCGACTCCGCCGCTGTCTGTGTATAATAGGCTGCCCTCGCAAGTACTTCCATTGGAGGAGGAGGGCGGATACCGGATTGACTTTGGTCAGGAAATAACCGGACAGCTTCGCTTAAGAGCAAGAGGGAAAGCCGGGCAGGTCGTAGAGATTCGCTGCGGCGAAGAGCTGCTGGACAATGGCCGAGTTCGGTATGATATGCGCTGCAATTGTCTCTATCAGGAATTCTGGACCTTGTCCGGACATGAGGATGATGAGCTCGAGCTATTTGATTACAAAGCATTCCGCTATGCAGAAGTGCTTGCCGATCCTGGCGTCATATTGGATACCGAGAGCTTCTCCGCGGTCGTTCGTCATTATCCGTTCAATGAAGATACGGTCTGTACCTTCGATTCGTCTAACCCTTTGCTGAATGCGATTTGGTCTATGTGCAGCAATGGTGTGAAATTCGGCTCGCAGGAAAATTATGTGGATTGTCCTTCCAGGGAAAAGGGGCAATATCTCGGCGACAATACGATCATCACGCATGCTCATGCATATCTCGCGGGGGATCTGCGGTTATTCCGCAAGTCGCTTCAGGATTTCGCATGGCTTGCTTCCCGTGTGTGTCCCGGAATTATGGCAGTAGCTTCTGGCAGCTATATGCAGGAAATTGCCGATTTTTCCTTCCAATGGCCGATGCAGCTCCTCCAATATTATAAGCAAAGCGGGGATCTGGACTTTCTTAAAGAGATGTACCCTGTTGCCGAGAACATGCTGCTGCACTTCGAACAATTCCGCAGGGAAGATGGGCTGCTCTGTAATGTGACGGACAAATGGAATCTGGTCGATTGGCCAGTAAGCATGCGCGATGGTTACGATTGTAAATTGAGTTATCCGATTGAAGAGGGCTGTCATAACGTCATTAATGCTTTCTATTATGGTGCAATGGCAGCGGTATCCGAGATTCAACAGTTATTGCATGGGTCAGTCGCGAGTGAGCTGCAGCGTGAGCTGGTCAAGGTCCGGGCTGCTTTCATTGAGGTGTTTTACAATGGGGAAACCAAGCTATTCGTTGATGCAGAAGGATCGGAGCATTGCTCGCTGCATGCTAATGCGCTGCCGCTTCTATTCGGACTGGTTCCTGAAGGGGCGAGAGAATCTGTTGCAGCCTTAATACGGGAGAAACGATTGAGCTGTGGCGTGTATATGTCTTATTTTGTGCTAAAAGCTTTGGCCGAGGCGGGAGAGTATGAGTTCATATATGAGCTGATCACTTCCGATGACATCCATTCCTGGGGGAATATGCTAAAGGAAGGGGCGACAACCTGCTTTGAAGTATGGTCAAAGGAC
>JARBUQ010000514.1 GCA_029239545.1 Paenibacillus sp. | reverse complement strand
AGTGCATAATAACCCTGGCGGCGTGGCACAGCGAGAGCTTGACTACTTGTTAAGAGTAACAGAGATTATCGATGCCGCTCATATTCGTGTGAACTACAAGCTGGGCTGGCCGATCGCCAAGGGTCGTCAAGTGACTTTTAAGCAAATGAGTCCCGACTATCGCAGCCATGTGCGCAATATGAGGTTTGTTGGTGTTTCTGTACCCCCTACTGCCTCTGTGACAGTCAGACCCTTCGAGACTTGGGATCAGATTGGCTCCAATCCCGTTGCTTACGAGTTCGTAGTTGAGTGTGATGTGTCCGGCATCTATGCAACCCGGGTGTTCGGAGGCAATTACAAGGTGACAGACAGTTGCATTCCAAAGGGAAGATACTTCCTGCTAACCTCATGCGTGGAGGAAAACGTCAATCGTCATGCTCTTCCGGATGAAAATAACGTTTCAATTAAACATAGTACTAATAATATCATTGTGTCGGGTAATGTATAATGAACGAAAGTAAGTAATGCGAACACCAACTATCCTTAGCACAAGCTGCTAAAGGCAATCGCTCACAATCAGTACCTTCGTCCTACTTATGTAGATATGATATAATAGATAGAAATAAATGGAGCGTTGCGGGATGGCAGGGTGAAGGCTATGGACAAGACTGGGCAGGGACGAAAAAGCCCGCGTACAAAGTTAAATGAGCTTGTGGGTATGCTGCGTCAGGAAATCAAATCCGGCAGGAGAGCGGCTGGCGAGTTTCTTCCTTCTGAGAAGTGGCTGGCGGAACAGTATAATTTGAGCAATCAGTCCGTTCGCAAAGGGCTGGAGCTTTTATTAGATGAAGGCTTAATTGAGAAAATCCCCCGTGTAGGCAGCAAAGTGTTGGGCCTGTCGGATGATAGTAAAGTAACAGTGAAGCTGGGTTTTCATACCTCTATTACGAGCGAGGCCCAGATTGATGAGATCTTGGTACGCTTTCATGAGTGTCATCCGGCCATTCACGTGCAGCCTGTACCGTTGCCCTATTCGATGTTCGGCCATCTGAAGCAATATTTTAACGGCCAAATTCTGGATGCCGTGATGGTTAACTACACTGATTTTCAAGAATTCACGGAATCGGGCGATGCAGGTTTACTGGAACCGACAGAACGTAATTCCGAGATATATCCGTTCCTGTCGGATGCCTTTGTGAAGGATGGTGAGCAGCTGGCTCAGCCGTTTATTTTCTCGCCGCTCATTCTATGCTACAACCGTCAGCACTTTCTGGAGCGGCATCTGCCCGAGCCGGACAGCAGCTGGCGCTGGAAGGATCTGATTGAGTACGCGGGCAAGTTGGCCATACCGAACGAACGCATCGGCTTTCATTGCGACTTGTATTCGCCGAATCGTTGGCCTCTGCTTCCACTTCAGGCGGGAGTTCAGGTCGAACGGAGCGAAGAGGGCGGAATTCAGCTTACGAATACGCAGATGATGGAGTCGCTGCGAGTGTGCCGGGATATTAGCCGTCAGCTTCCGCTTTTGTCTGAGGCGATTACAGTTGGACAGTCTGAGCAGCTGCTGGCGAAAGGCAAAGTATCCATGATTATGACGAGTTACTTCTATCTCAATTATTTCAATGGAGAAGATGTTCCATTTGATATCGCGCCTGTTCCTCATAACGGCACTCCGACATCAATGCTGCTTAACATCGGGTTAGCGGTGAACAGTCAATCCAGTGTGAAGGATGCAGCCGTACAGCTCGTGGAATTCCTCACCTCTTATGAAACTCAGTTGGTGATCCGCCAGCAAACCTACAGTTTGCCAGCGGTGAAGCAGGCGGCAGAGTGGCAGGGAGCAGAGACGATGTACCGTCCTTCGAGATTTTCGTTGTTCCGGGAGACGATACCAGGCTTCCGCTATTTCACAGAGCTGGGATTAAGGGCGAGCGAGCTAAGGACGATCAATCGGGAAGTGAAATTATACTGGGCGGGGCTTGAGTCAGAGGAGTCTTTTTGCTCGCGTATGGATGAGTACTGGCGCTCTATGCCTGCTCCAATTTATTAATACAACCCTGATGTTTGCTTATTTGGAATAACTGTGGTATGATGACATTAATAGAAATTTGGCCTGAGTTCACATATTGCATAGGGTTATATTCTGTGGAAGGTAACCTTTGCTGATGTGTGGATTTTTTATTTAGCTTGAATCAGGTCATGTTAGGATTGAGAATGGAGGTATTTCCTTATGCAAACAGGTACAGTTAAATGGTTTAACGCAGAGAAGGGCTTCGGTTTCATCGAAGTTGAAGGCGGAAACGATGTTTTCGTTCACTTTAGCGCAATCACTGGCGATGGCTACAAGTCTTTAGACGAAGGTCAACGCGTTGAGTTCAACGTAGTCCAAGGCAATCGCGGACCACAAGCCGAAAACGTAGTAAAACTGTAAGACTAACGAAATCTATGCAAACTGCCCTGATCCCAGTGTGACGGGCAGTTTTTTTCTTGTTCTGAGAAAGGGAGGCTGCACCCATGTATTCAAGAAGAAAACCGTTAGAGGATCTGGTCGTAGAGATGACAGCGATCTGGTCATGCGAAACCGAAGGCTGTAAGGGATGGATTAGAGACAATTTCGCATTCGAGGTTGTGCCTACATGCCATGTGTGTTTGGCTCCTATGGTGAGAAGCATGAAAGTATTGCCTCTGCTTGTGAATACTAGAACAGATCAGAAGACCTTGAAAAAAGGGATCGAAATCGGTGTAAGATAAACAAGAAGGCTTCTTCTTACTTAGTTAAGAGGGATTTCATATCATGCAGGAGAGTACCGCAAGAGGTGCTCTCTTTTTTATGTCCACAGAAGCTTGCCGGAACACCGGCAGGCTTCTGCGGATTAAGGAGCAACGGAGGGGTGGACAGCTTACTGAGAGAAAGATGAAGGGAGCCGTATATCGCTTCGTCTGGCTTCTGGAAGCACGATGAGCCTCTCCAGCTTGCCACCGCGAACACTCACTTCTACGACGGTATGATCAGGCGCATGCAGCTTGAAATCGACATCCCACTCTGCAGGCCATGCAGGCAGCAGATGGATCTCGCTGCCGTTAGCCTGCAGCAGCATCTCCTGAAGCGCGGTCATGGCTACACTGCCGTGATCCTGATCAGGAACCCAATCGTAATTCGGTCCCCAGAATGCGGGAAACCGGCTGCCGCTGAACCGGGTGCTGAAGTTAGAGACGACACAGGTCTTCGCCGTTTCCGTATCTCCCAGGCATGCCGCTTGCACAGCGTCTTGAAACCAGCCGCCGGTTTTTCGGACACGCCTGGTCCGAAACGTATCGTGGGCCAATTCCAGCTCCGGCCTGCCGATGCCGAACATGCGGAAGGGATAGACCGCATACAGCTCGGGATTCTCATGATTGCGCGGCTCAC
>JARBUQ010000513.1 GCA_029239545.1 Paenibacillus sp. | reverse complement strand
AAGATACGTTAAGGATCGCATTCAAGTACACATAGGCGATGGCGGAGCCGTCGTTTAAGCTGGGATCGAACAGGATGCTCATGCAGACAAAGCCGACAAGCCCGATCGAAACTCCGTATACGACCCATTTGGTTTGCTGCCGCTGCACAGGCTGGGAAACCTTGCGGAACCGGTAAATCTGCGAATAGATGAGGATCATCGTAGAGCCGACATACCAAAGCAATTGAATATACTCCGGCATGGCAAGACGATCCCACATTTGACCGCTATATATAAATTGAAGCACATCCACAGCGACAATGAGGAGGAAGACGAAACGGGTCCATTTCGGAACGAAGTATCCGTCAGGAAAAAGAAAGAAAAACAACGACAACGAAATCCAGCCCAGCATTGAGACCAGCATGAACCAATTTTGCGCGAAAAAGCTGCCCTCTGAAGCGACCATCGTGAGCGAAGGGAAAGAAGTGCCGAAGGAAACCATCGCAACGGCGGCCAGCAGGCCCATCGGTTCGCGAAACCCTTTCCACAGCATGACAGCGGACGTCGCATAAAACACAAAGGTAAAGACGCAATCGATCAGCACGAACAGAAGGGCGTAGTTCTCTACGGTAAGCCCTTGTTCGGGGATTGTCATGACGGGAACTGAATTCCCGCAGCCCTGGACGATGCAGGTGGTAACCAAGGACATGTAATAGCGCGGAATGCTGCCGATATACATCCCCATCGTGATGACGCAGAAAGTCAGGATGAGGATCTGCAGGCTTGCCAATCTCCAATGATTAGACTTGCGGATTTCTAGTGCCATACCCTACACGCCTTCCGGAACAATTGATATAGCTAATTATAGCTTCTGCCCATTGGAATGAATATGGATGGTGCATAATTTCCCGCCGGCCTTCCCGCCTTTTCCCGAAAAATAACTCCAACTCTTCCCGTTAAATCGGGAATTGACTTCTCTGGTATACGGGAATTCCTGCCCCTTATGATAAGTACATGACAACGTGAAAACATATTGGAGGCTGAGAGAAATGAATGTAAAGCTAACTATTAAATGGCTAGGCATGATTTGTATCCTTGCGGGAATTGCGCGAATCGGCATGACACCAACTTCGATCATTTGGGGAACGGACAGTCCTCAAGAACTGACATTCGGATTTATCGCTTGCATTCTGATGTCGGTCGGCACGATCGGCACGTACATGGTGCAGTCCCGTGAAACTGGGGTAACGGGCTTTATTACGACGTTGGCTATCATCATTGCGAACATCGTTACGACCGCGATGGTATGGACCCAATTTACCGCAGGCGCCGGAGCAACAATGCCGGAGGGCATTTTGGTCAACATCTCCAGGGCAATCATGATGGTTGGCTTGATGGGGGGATCGCTTGTGTTCGCGATTCTTACTTTCCGGGCCAAAGTATTTCCTCGCTGGGTTCCGGCTCTGCTCGTATTGATGATTCTGAACCTCTTTCTTCCGAT
Organism: Paenibacillus sp.; assembly: GCA_029239545.1. Taxonomy (GTDB): domain Bacteria; phylum Bacillota; class Bacilli; order Paenibacillales; family NBRC-103111; genus Paenibacillus_AA. The sequence goes on along the minus strand of JARBUQ010000513.1, from coordinate 1,927 downwards.
TGCGGACAACAAATTCTTCGCGGCTTTCTGGGGAATTGCATATGTAGGAATGGGTTACTGCGTCTGGGCTGGGAAGCTTAATGAATCGGCGGCAAAGAGAGCCGAATCCTTGAGCGCTTAACCTGCTCTCCAACTCAAATAAGGATGCCTAAGGGCATCCTTGTTGTTTATATTGTGGATTAGCCGAAATCACATCACTCTGAGCCACATAATCCTATCAATCTTGGTTTTTATCGGTAGTTCAGTTTCATCAATTCATCCCGGAAAGCTGGCTTTTTGGGGTATTTGGCAAGAAGCATTCGCGCGATCTGCAGTGCTCCCTCACTACCTCCAACTTGCTGAAGGAGAACAATAATCCGACAAACATTTTCATAATGCTTCCTTGTACTGGCTTGGTCTGCTTGAGCTTCAATATGGATATGAAACAACTCCTTCACTTCCACAGGGAAATGCCTGTACAAATGTAAATAAAACTGTTCAATTTGGGAAGGCTGCTTCTTGACATAGGCCAAGAGACGCGAATATTCATGCTCCTCCACAAGAATCTTTGTGTATATATCCTTGGGCCATTTGTCCTTTTCCAGCTTCTGCAGCATGTCCTGATAAACTACTTTCCATTCGACAGGGAGGTAAGTTTCCTTAATCGATTTGTAATACGAGAATTCACCATCCAGTACAAGCTCTATTCCAAGCTCGCGCTGCAATTCCAAATGTCCGGAATGACAATAGGCTTCGTATCTGTGCTTCTTCCATTGTTTAACCAGACCGGGAAGACCCTTGGCTTGATCCTGCACTTCCCCCTCTTCAGCCAGACGGATAACCTCATCATATCGATCATTTTGGAAAGCATCCCTAATGGCTAACTCCCGAAAGTCCGAGAAATGAAGGTGGCTATTCAGATAATCGCGAGCCTTACCGTCTTCTTCATAGCTCTGTATCAAATGATAACGCATTCCCGCTACACGCTCGACAAAGTAGTTGCTGCCCCAGGCTCCGGTTTGTTCAGAGGCGATCATGGACGTATACTGCTCCCATATCATGCGTAAATCTGCGGTCACAGCCAAACGAGAAGCTGCTTCCAGCAGCGCCAACTGCCAGTCCGACCATCCGTCATAACGTGATTGCTTCGCTTCATTCAAAAGCAATTGGAATAAGATCTCCCTGTCCTCTTGCGAAATTCGATCACTTTGAACGGTGATCACATCAATACTTTCCAGAACTTGATCAATGATACCTCCGACTGTACCACTAGAGTCATCCGCTTCCTGAAGAAAATCGACCATTTCCTCCATGACACAAAGGTTCAGCTCGACAGCTCGCACCCATTCGGCATCATCCGCTGCTTCACAAGCTTTTTCGGCTACCATTTCCGCGCCTCCGACCGCCCTGCTCACACTTCGCCAATTGACGAATCCATGATGGTCAGCATGCACATTGATGGTTGAACGAATCAGCTTCCTACATTCTTCCAACTCGGCCGCCCCGCCGGCTTTAGATACATGTAGCTTGACTCTCTGTTCCGCAACATGAGAATCAGCCACAAGTGAAAGCAGTAAGGTGATCAGGCTTTCCTTACTTTCAGCTTCCAGCAGTTGTTTCAAGCTTTTTTTTGGACTCGTTAGTTGTTCGATTGACACGGGTCTCGGCGAGCCTGCCGCATGTTCCCCAAGCTTGATCAGTACCGCAGCTTGGTGTTTGCAGACCGGTCCGTAATCGTAAGGACAATCGCAATCGGATGAAATAATAGTACCCCCCTCGTCTAGCTCCACATACACCTCATATAATTCGCTTCCCTCCACCTCGCCACGGTAAACCGAGTCTCCTTCTTCCACTATCGAGAGAACATGGCCACCCAATACATAATCCCGTCCCCTGTCCAATATAACAGGATCAATAAATCTGTTAAGACTGTTTAGATTCAAGCTTC
>JARBUQ010000039.1 GCA_029239545.1 Paenibacillus sp. | reverse complement strand
GAAAACTCATTATAATGGAGATATAGTCAAAGATAGTCAAAGTCAATTTATTGGGAATGGAGGTCCATGGATGCGCAATGTCTCGGACATCATTGAACAATACCTGAAGCATACTTTGCAGCTTAGTCAGGATAATGTGATTGAGATTCAGCGGAGCGATCTGGCCGACCGTTTCGAGTGCGTACCATCCCAAATCAATTATGTAATCAGTACTCGGTTTACGGTGGAGAAGGGCTTCTTAGTAGAGAGCAAGCGTGGAGGCGGAGGTTATATCCGTATCCAGAAGGTAGATCTTCCGTTGAAGGAAGCGATACACGTGCATATATTCCGAACGATTAGCACGCAAATCGACCAATCCGGCGCGGAGGGCCTTATTTATCAGCTCGAGGATGGTGAGCTAATCACTTGCCGGGAAGCCAATTTGTTGAAGGCGGCCATATCTCGCGACGTATTAGCATTCAAGTTGCCTTTACGAGATGAGATTAGAGCGAAGCTGCTCAAGGCTATGCTGATCGCACTGCTGAGCAAATAATTCGTTGGCTTCAGAAGGGCTGTATTTCACATTGTTGGAGGAGGGAGAATAGGTTATGCTTTGCCAGGAATGCAACAAGAAGCCAGCAACTCTGCATTTCACGAAAATTGTGCATGGAGAGAAGACGGAGTTCCATATTTGTGAAACATGCGCTCGTGAGAAGGGCGAGATGATTCCAGGTACGCCGAATGGCTTTTCGATTCATAATCTGTTATCGGGTTTATTGGATTTCGATCCAACGCCAGGCACCTCTTACGGACAGAAGTCAACATCAACGCTGCGGTGTGATCAATGCGGCTTAACCTATGGTCAATTCAGCAAATTAGGCCGTTTCGGGTGCAGCTCCTGTTATAAGCATTTTACTGACAAGTTGGATCCGCTGCTGAAGAGGGTTCATGGCAATGTCGTACATGTGGGCAAGGTCCCCAAGCGATCAGGCGGCCTAATCCAGCAGAAGCGAGAGATTGAGCAGTTGAAGCAGGAGCTTCAAGCGAGAATTCAACGACAGGAATTTGAATATGCTGCGACCCTTAGAGATCAGATCAAGGAGTTAGAAAATAAATTTCACGGCACTCACGGCTGAAAAGAGGTGATCGTTCATGGCGTCCCGAAAATATATGGAGCATGCGCTTAGCGAATGGATGAATGCAAGCGGGCCGGATCAGGATGTCGTTATAAGCAGCCGAATCCGGATTGCGCGTAATCTCAGTACACATCCATTCCCCATGCTCTCCACTAATTCGCAGTCCAAGGAAGTGCTGACGCAAGTAAGTCAGATGATGGATAGCGAGGAGTTAAATACGATCAGTGAATTTCAGTTCATCCCTCTTGAACAGCTTAGTGAGTTAGAGAAAAGAGTTCTTGTCGAAAAACACCTCATTAGTCCGAATTTGGCGAATGAAGCGAGAGACGGGGCTTTTATTCTCAGCAATAACGAATCTGTCAGTATTATGATCAACGAAGAAGACCATTTGCGCATACAATGTTTATGCCCTGGTTTTCAGATTCGGGAAGCATGGGATTTGGCCAATCAGATTGATGATGTTTTTGAAGCCCAGCTTGATTATGCGTTTGACGAACATCGAGGTTACCTGACCAGTTGTCCGACTAATGTGGGCACTGGGATCAGAGCTTCGGTCATGATGCATCTGCCGGCTCTTGTGATAACCCAACAGATGAATCGGATCTTATCGGCGATTAATCAAGTGGGATTAGCGGTAAGAGGGTTATATGGGGAAGGCAGCGAAGCGACTGGAAACGTGTTCCAGATCTCCAATCAGATTACCCTTGGTCAATCTGAGCAGGAGATTATTGATAATTTATACAGTGTAGCACGCCAAATTATTGAGCATGAGCGAGCAGCCAGGCAAAAGCTGGTGAATGAGTCAAGACTGCGAATTGAAGATAGAGTCAAGCGCTCTTACGGAATACTTTCCTACGCATCAATTATGGACTCCAAGGAGGCTGCGCAAAGGTTGTCTGACGTGAGGCTCGGGATTGATTTGGGCATCTTGGAGAATGTATCGCCGCATGTCCTGAATGAACTTTCGGTGATGACTCAGCCTGGATACCTGCAATACTCGTCAGGAGTTAAGCTGTCAGCGGATGATCGGGATATTCTCCGGGCAGAGCTGATCAGGAACAAATTAAGCACAACCTTAAGTGAAGAATAATTAGTGCCTTTTATAACTATAAATGGAGGTGTTTGTTATGATGTTTGGCAGATTTACGGAGAGAGCCCAGAAAGTATTGGCCTTAGCACAAGAAGAAGCCGTGCGATTGGGACATAACAATATTGGAACCGAACATATTCTGCTTGGACTTATTCGTGAGAGTGATGGAATTGCAGCAAAAGCGCTAGTAGCCTTAGGATTAAGCCTTGAGAAAATACAGGATGAGGTAGAATCTCTAATCGGACGCGGTCAGGAGCAGCCAAGCAACATTGCCTACACTCCAAGAGCTAAGAAAGTAATAGAGCTGTCGATGGACGAGGCCCGCAAGCTGGGTCATACCTATGTTGGCACTGAGCATATCCTCCTTGGCCTTATACGCGAGGGAGAGGGCGTTGCAGCCCGCGTGCTTAACAACCTTAGCGTAAGCCTGAACAAGGCCCGTCAGCAGGTGCTGCAGCTCCTGGGAAGCAATGAGGCTGTATCCTCGAATCAAGGTACAGCAGCTAATGTCAATACACCTACCTTGGATGGATTGGCTCGGGATTTGACCGCTTATGCGAAGGAAGGCAATCTGGACCCCGTAATCGGCCGTGCCAAAGAAATCGAACGTGTGATTCAGGTATTAAGCCGCAGAACTAAGAACAATCCAGTATTAATCGGTGAGCCAGGAGTAGGGAAAACGGCTATAGCTGAGGGGCTTGCCCAACGAATTATCAATAATGAAATTCCCGAAACACTCCGCGACAAACGCGTAATGACACTGGATATGGGTTCTGTTGTAGCCGGTACTAAGTATCGCGGTGAGTTCGAGGATCGTCTGAAAAAAATTATGGATGAGATTCGTGCTGCTGGCAATATCGTTCTCTTTATCGATGAGCTGCACACCCTGATTGGGGCAGGAGGGGCTGAAGGAGCTATTGATGCTTCCAACATCCTCAAGCCGGCGCTAGCACGGGGTGAACTGCAATGCATTGGTGCAACTACACTGGATGAGTATCGCAAATATATTGAGAAGGATGCTGCATTGGAGCGTCGTTTTCAACCGATTACAGTTGATCAGCCTTCTCCGGAAGAAGCTGTGTTAATCTTACACGGACTGCGTGACCGTTACGAGGCGCATCACCGGGTCAAAATTACGGATGAAGCGATCGATGCAGCAGTTAAGCTGTCTGATCGATACATTACAGACCGTTTCCTGCCGGATAAAGCAATTGATCTAATCGATGAAGCAAGCTCCAAGGTAAGACTTCGTTCTTATACTATACCGCCTAACTTGAAGCAGCTGGAAACTCAGTTGGACAATGTACGTAAGGAAAAAGATGCAGCTGTTCAAAGCCAGGAGTTCGAGAAAGCAGCTTCCCTTCGCGATACCGAGCAAAAGATGCGCGATGAGCTGGAAATTACTAAGAATGAATGGAAAGAAAAACAAGGCAGAACCGACTCCGAGGTTACTCCTGACGATATAGCACAAGTCGTCGCTAGCTGGACTGGTGTGCCGGTGACCAAGCTAGCTGAAGAAGAAACCGAACGTCTTCTTAAGATGGAATCGATTCTTCACGAAAGAATTATTGGCCAGGATGAAGCTGTGAAGGCGGTAAGCCGAGCAATTCGCCGTGCCAGAGCAGGACTTAAGGATCCGAAGCGTCCTATGGGCTCATTTATTTTCCTTGGTCCTACTGGGGTAGGGAAGACCGAGCTAGCTCGCGCTTTGGCTGAATCAATGTTCGGAGATGAGAATGCGGTAATCCGGATCGATATGTCAGAATACATGGAGAAGCATTCGACTTCGCGACTGGTAGGAGCGCCTCCGGGATATGTGGGCTACGAAGAAGGTGGCCAATTGACCGAGAAGGTACGCCGTAAGCCATACTCAGTCGTCTTGCTGGACGAAATCGAGAAGGCTCATCCGGAAGTATTCAATATATTGCTTCAAGTTTTGGAGGATGGCCGTCTGACAGATTCCAAAGGACGTACAGTGGATTTCCGCAATACTCTGATCATTATGACTTCCAATGTTGGTGCGGATACGATCAAGAAGAACTCGTCACTTGGCTTCACGGCCGTACAAGATTCAGGGAAAGACTACAGTGTTATGAAGGATAAGGTGATGACGGAGCTTAAGAAGAGCTTCCGCCCTGAGTTCCTGAACCGGATTGACGAGAACATTGTGTTCCATTCTCTGGACGAAGGTCATATTGCCAAGATTGTTACCCTCATGTCCGATGAGCTTAGCAAACGTCTGCTCGAGCATCAAGTTGCATTTGCGCTGACAGATTCTGCGAAGAAGTTCCTCGCCAAGGAAGGATTCGATCCAACCTATGGCGCCAGACCGCTGCGCAGAGCGATCCAGAAGCATATTGAAGATCGGTTGTCGGAAGAGCTGCTTCAAGGAAGCATAGCTAAGGGAGATTCCCTTACTATTGACGAACAGAATGGCGAGCTTGTTGTATTGAAGAATCAAGTGAGTACTAATTAACTGTTTGAGAAGGGTAGGCAACCCCACGTTCCTGAGTGATCAGGGCGTGGGGTTTTATTTGTGACCTAAGCATGATGCAGTGGGAAATACATGAAATAAATACCATTTTGGGGTTTTCACCACCTGCTCCGCATGGTAAACTTTGATTACTATACAAAGCGAGGAAATCATATGGCAAAGCCCAAAACTAAATTCACCTGCCAGGAATGCGGATATGAATCGCCTAAATGGTTAGGAAAATGCCCAGGCTGCCAAGCTTGGAATAGCTTTGTAGAGGAGCTCGAAGCTCCTGCACGTGCTCGGGGTTTGTCGAGTTCTTCAACTCTTACGAAAGAATTGCCGATATCAATCATAAATATAGAGAGCAGTCAGGAAAATCGTATTCTAACCGACATGACAGAACTCAATCGCGTATTGGGAGGCGGCATTGTACCGGGATCTTTAGTCTTGGTTGGCGGAGATCCAGGGATTGGTAAATCTACATTGCTGCTGCAAGCTTCTTTCAGCTTGACGGCGAAGCGGATGAAGGTGCTGTACATATCGGGGGAAGAGTCAGCAGCACAATTGAAGCTAAGGGCAGATCGACTTCATGCACTATCGGAACATTTGTTCGTGATGTGTGAGACGAATATGGAGCTCATTGATGAAGCCATTGAGTACACCCAGCCGGATTTGCTAATCATTGATTCCATTCAGACGGTGTATCATCCTGCTGTCACCTCAGCACCAGGCAGTGTGTCTCAAGTGAGAGAATGCACTGGTCATTTTATGAGAATAGCTAAGGGGAAAGGTATTGCAACCGTACTGGTTGGGCACGTTACGAAGGAGGGTTCGATTGCCGGACCCCGATTATTGGAGCATATGGTGGACTGTGTCCTTTATTTTGAAGGGGAGCGGCATCATACGTACCGTTTGTTACGTGCGGTTAAGAATCGCTTCGGATCGACCAATGAGATCGGCATATTCGAAATGAATGAGCTGGGCCTCAGAGAAGTGACCAATCCCTCGGAGCTATTCATAGCAGAACGGCCTATTCATGTGGCAGGATCAACGGTAGTTGCCAGTATGGAAGGGACGAGACCTGTTTTGGTTGAGCTTCAGGCACTCGTTTCTTCGACAAATTTTCCAAGCCCTCGAAGAATGGCGACAGGTGTCGATTATAACAGACTTACGTTGATAATAGCGGTTCTGGAGAAGAGAATGGGACTGTTTCTTCAGAATCAGGATGTTTATCTCAATGTGGCGGGCGGTCTGAAATTAGATGAGCCAGCGGTTGATTTGGCTGTCGCTGTAGCTATTGCTTCCAGCTTCCGAGACAAACCTGTTCATCCTTATGATGTTGTATTGGGAGAAGTGGGGTTAACGGGAGAAGTGCGCGGCATATCAAGGGTCGATGCAAGAGTAAGGGAAGCTCAGAAACTGGGTTTCCGAAGAGTGATTTTACCGGCAAAAAGCACCAAAGGGTGGAATCCGCCAGACGGAATCGAGATAATAGGAGTTCAGACAGTAGCCGAAGCGCTGAAGGCTGCTTTGGAATAGTGATGTAACTTTGGCACCGCAAAGTCTAGGATTACGCTTACGATGTGACTTTGCTACGCAAAGTCTTTAGGAGGTCAGCAAGTGAAAGAAGAAGCACCACGCGATAAAATGAGTCAAATTTTGCAGTTGGTTGCTCCAGGCACCTCTTTTCGCGAAGGACTGGAGAATGTGCTGCGCGCAAAGACAGGAGCCCTGCTTGTTGTGGGCTACAGTCCCGAGGTTATGGAGCTCGTGGACGGGGGGTTCTCAATTAATTGCGATTTCTCCCCCAACTACTTATATGAGCTTGCCAAGATGGATGGAGCCATCATATTAAGCGAGGACATCAAGCGTATTCTATATGCCAATACACAGCTGATACCAGACTCCTCCATAAGCTCCATCGAAACGGGAATTCGGCATAGAACGGCAGAGCGGGTAGCGAAGCAGACCGGCAAGCTGGTCGTCTCTATCTCTCAACGGCGCAATGTAATTACTGTCTATCAAGGCAATCTCCGATATTCGCTTAAGGACATCGGTGTCATACTGACCAAAGCTAATCAAGCTATTCAGACCGTTGAGAAGTATAAGTCCGTCCTTGATCAGGCGTTGACCAATCTCGGAGCAGCGGAGTTTGAAGAGCTGGTGACGCTGCAGGAAGTATCAAGCGCCATTCAACGTGTTGAGATGGTGCTCCGCGTGAAGATGGAGATCAAGAGGTACATTACGGAGCTTGGCACAGAGGGCCGCCTTATTCGGATGCAGTTGGAAGAGCTGGTGGCGAATACGGATTACGAGGCTTTTTTGCTGGTGAAGGATTATTGCAAGGATAGCTCGGAAGAGAAGGTGAAGGAAGTATTAGCAGGGCTGAAGAAGCTGAGTGCTGACGAATTATTGGATCATCAGCATTTGATTCGTCTGTTAGGCTTCTCTTATTCCAATTCTGTCTTGGAGGAGCCTGTCTTTCCGCGCGGGTACCGTATGCTAAGCAAGCTTCCTCGTTTGCCGGCTATTATTATCCATAATTTGGTTGAACGCTTCGTTCATTTGCCACATATGGTTATGGCTACCATTGAGGAATTGGATGAGGTAGATGGCATTGGTGAGGTGCGAGCCAGGGCTATCAAGGAAGGGTTGAAGCGAATCCAAGAGCAATTGTTCATTGACAGACATATTTAAAACACATACAATCATAAGATAGATTGGACGACAACTGCTTTTCGCTCTAATCAACCGGATCAACGTTAACATGGATTCAATTCAATTAGGGTATAGTACATTTAGAGGTGGAGCTTGCATGATTAAAAATTCCATTCCCAGCATGTTTACCGTTGGTAATTTGTTCTTGGGAATTATTGCGATTATTTTGGCCTTTAACTCAAGCCCGGATAATTCGAACGCAGAATTGGCTGCTATATTCGTAATTGTAGCTATGCTTTTAGACGGATTGGATGGGCGTGTTGCCCGTGCACTGAATGCACAGAGCGAATTCGGCAAAGAGTTGGATTCTTTATCTGATGTTATTTCATTCGGTGTTGCACCAGCATTCATTATGTATGTAGTCGCGTTTCAGAGCTTGAATGCAGCAGCGCTTGCCTGGATCGTAACAGCGATATTCCCGATTTGCGGGGCGCTTCGACTAGCCAGATTCAATGTAGTGGCAGGAACTCCAGGTTATTTTATTGGCTTACCTATTCCAGCTGCAGGCTGTGTTCTAAGTACATTGGCTCTGTTCCATGATGAAATCTCTTCAACTATTTTGTTAATCTCCACACTGGCGCTGTCTTTCCTGATGGTTAGCACCGTTAGGTATCCTAACTTTAAGAAGGTCGGCATTCCGAAGGCTGCCATATGGATTACGCCTATTATTGTCGTAGTTGTGGTAATTCTGGCGATCGTATACAAAGGAATATTAACCAAATTATTATTTGTCCCTCTTGTCTTATATGCCCTCTATGGGTTGAATGGCTTAAAAAAAAACGTTAGAACGATCTCAAGAAAACGGAAACGCAATAAATCAGGTGTGGATGAAACAACAAATTCTAAAAAACACGGATAATCCAATCGAATAGTTTCGAAAATAAAAAGCATTTATTTTCCATTTGGGAAATAAATGCTTTTTGCATTTTCTAATGTAAAAAGATGACTAATTCATGGCTAAGACAAGTTGAAGATGCCCAGTGTGGTGCATTTCTGAGATTCCTTCTCCAGGATCGCATCCATGTTCAAATCCAGGAGGTTACACATTGAGGACATGTAAAACAAATTCTTGCCCAATTGAACGGAGATTGCATCAACGCAGTTCTCACATAACTGACCGCTCACATGGGATTGGGCGAATGCTCTGGCATCCTCAAGGGACAGTTCGGCGGGATAAGGCTGTTTGTTGGCCTGCAGGTTAATGCACCCGCACTCTGTAATGGCTTTAATCACACTTCGGTTCATAGAAGCGCTTGATTGCTGGGTCTTGGATAGAACATCCAGCAGGCTTCGATGACGGAGTAACAGATCGGACACTTGCTCTTGAAACTGTTTCAAGGTTAAGTCGCTCATTTCCATTCACCTCGTGTAAGACTCATTTGTTTTATTATAAAAGAAAAGGAAAGTTTATTCAATCCGCCACAAATAAGACTGTTATCTTAGGAGTTTTATAAAAAAGTTTATTAGAGAGAGATTAGTGAGACGAAAATTGGACAATAATTGTAAAAAGAGAGATATACCCGAATTAGCAGCATGAATAATAAATCAAGTTAATCATGTTTTGTAATTCAACGGGATATCAAGTTTATGGAGGTGAAGGTTAGAATGGTTATTCGTTATGGAAGGCTGCTGATGGCTTTAATCGGCGGTTTGATAGGATACCAGTGGCAAGATGCAATCGGGCAATTGTTCTTATTTATGGTGAACCCTTTGTTTGAAACGGATACGATTCCAGGACAAGCTTTCGTGTGTGCGGCGGTTATGGCGACTCTTTTCTATGCACTAACGGCCGGAGTTATTCGATTCGCACAGGAGTGGTTGTATAAGTGGGAGGAGCAGATGGCTCGTGTGCCGTCGCCAGAGCTGTTCTCAGGAACAGCAGGCACCGTCGTGGGGTTGGCGATATCGGCTCTGTTGTTTCCGATTCTTGGCAAGATAGGCGCACTAGGCAGTGTGATTGCGGTTAGTTTGACCGCGTTGCTTGGTTACATCGGCTTCCGGGTCGGGTATGCGCGAAAAGACGATGTTATGGATCTTTTTGCAGCTCGCAATGAGAAGAGCAAGCGCGGAGGAGCCTCAGCGGATATTCACAAAATTTTGGATACAAGTGTAATCATTGATGGTCGAATTGCAGATATTTGCAAGACAGGCTTCATTGAAGGGATTCTTGTAATTCCAGAGTTTGTACTCGAGGAGCTGCAGCATATCGCTGATTCATCGGATCTGCTTAAGCGGAACCGCGGTCGTCGAGGGCTTGATATTCTGAATAAAATTCAGAAGGAGCTTGACGTAAAGGTTCTGATCTACGAAGGGGATTTCGAGGAAATCTCCGAAGTGGACAGCAAGCTCGTTCGATTAGCCAAGGTGCTCCAAGGTAAAGTAATCACGAATGACTTCAACCTCAATAAGGTGTGTGAGCTGCAAGGGGTATCGGTTCTGAATATTAACGATCTGGCCAATGCGGTTAAGCCGGTCGTTCTGCCTGGTGAGGAAATTCTTGTTCAGATCATTAAAGATGGCAAGGAGCACGGTCAGGGAGTTGCCTATCTGGATGATGGAACGATGATCGTTGTAGAAGGAGGCCGTGACTACATAGGTGCCACAACAGAGGTGCTGGTCACCAGCGTGCTGCAGACCTCGGCAGGTCGAATGATCTTTGCCAAGCCGAAATTATTGGAAAAAGCGCAGTAAAACGATTATGATAAGATACAACTACATAAGTTGAACGAACGAAAGAAAGTAATGCGAACATCAGCCTGCCTTGGTTTACAAGCTACTTGGTGGCAATCGTCCGTTATACTTACTTTCGTTCAACCTTATATAATCGTTTATGGATGGAGATGGTCCTATAGATGAGTGAACTAGGCGTAATCGTGGTCGCGGCTGGAATAGGATCACGGATGGGCACACCGGAGAGCAAGCAGTATCTGGTGCTGAACGATAAGCCAATTCTGGTCCATACGCTAGAAAGGTTCCAGGAGATGGAGCTCGTTGATGCGATCGTGCTTGTTGTAGGGGAAGGCGACATCTCCAGATGTCAGGCATATATGGATCAATACGGCTTGAGCAAGGTCACTGCTGTCGTAGCAGGTGGAGCCGATCGGCAAGCATCGGTATTCAAGGGGATTCAGGCGTTGCCGGAAGGGACCCGGTGGGTAGCGGTGCATGATGGAGTTCGGCCTTTCATTGGGGAGGCGCGTTTTCGTTCTTGCCTCACGGAAGCCAGAATAACTGGAGCGGCGGTATTGGCTGTACCAGTGAAAGATACAATTAAAGTCGCGGATGCGACTGGAGTGATCCAGTCGACACCCGACCGGCGAAGCTTGTGGGCGATCCAAACCCCGCAAGCTTTTCGTCTTGATTTGCTGCGGGAAGCCCATGAACGGGCTATCCGGGAGCTTTATACAGGAACCGACGATTCCGTCTTGGTGGAGCGTCTGGGCGTTCATGTGCGTATTGCAGAGGGAACTTATACGAATATCAAAATAACAACACCAGATGATTTGCTGTGGGCAGAAACGATCTCAACAAGGTATGGGAGAGAGGGAATACAATGATACGAGTAGGACAAGGATTTGATGTGCATCAATTGGTCGAGGGGCGCAAGTGCATTATCGGGGGCGTGACCATCCCCTATGAGAAAGGTCTGATGGGGCATTCTGATGCTGATGTGCTGCTGCATGCGATCAGTGATGCGATTCTAGGGGCGCTGGGGCTTGGGGATATCGGCAAGCACTTCCCGGATAACGATGAAGCCTATAAGGATGCAGACAGTTTGAAGCTGTTGGAACAGGTGTGGGAGCTTGCAACTAAGAAGGGGTACAAGCTGGGAAATGTGGATTCTACTATTATTGCACAGCGGCCAAAGATGGCCCCTTATATCCCACAGATGACTGCTATTATTGCACAAGCGCTCGGAGCCGAGACGGAGCAAGTGAATGTGAAGGCCACAACGACCGAGCAACTCGGATTCCCTGGACGCGGAGAAGGAATTGCAGCACAATCGGTTGTTTGTTTATTGAAAAATATGCTATGATAGCTTCTAAACTTTAGGGGATACGCACGGAAGGAGCACGCTGATCATGACCAATGCAATTCGCGTTCGTTATGCGCCTAGTCCAACTGGACATCTGCATATCGGGAATGCTAGAACCGCACTTTTCAATTATTTATTTGCTCGCCGTCACAATGGAGCTTTCATTATTCGGATCGAGGATACGGATATTAAACGCAATGTGCAGGGCGGGGAAGAGAATCAGCTTCAATATTTGAAGTGGCTTGGCATAGACTGGGAAGAAAGTATTGATGTTGGCGGTGAATTCGGACCCTATCGCCAAACAGAGCGTCTGGACATCTACAAAACCTATTGGCAGCAATTGATTGATCAAGGAAATGCTTACTTGTGTTTCTGTACGGAGGAAGAGCTGGAGCAAGAGCGTGAAGAACAGGCAGCACGTGGAGAAACACCGCGTTATTCAGGGGCTCACAGGAATTTGAGCGACGAGCAGCGTGCTGCTTTTGAGGCAGAAGGCCGCGTGCCCAGTGTACGTTTTCGTGTGCCGGAAGGCCGGACGCTGACATTCCATGATCTGGTTAAGGGCGAGATTTCGTTCGAATCAGACGGAATGGGGGATTATGTTATTGTCAAAAAAGACGGGATTCCCACCTACAATTTTGCTGTTGTAATAGATGATTATTTGATGAAAATCAGTCATGTGCTGCGTGGCGAGGATCATATCTCGAATACGCCAAGGCAACTGCTCATTTATGAGGCTCTGAACTGGCAAGCCCCCATCTTTGGACATATGACACTGATTGTGAACGAACAGCGTAAGAAGCTGAGTAAACGGGACGAGTCGATCATTCAATTTATCGAGCAGTATGATCATTTGGGTTATTTGCCTGAAGCCTTGTTTAACTTCATTGCTCTGTTAGGCTGGTCTCCTGAAGGGGAGAATGAGATGTTCCTGCGCGAAGAGCTTATTGAAGCATTCAATGAGGAGCGGTTGTCCCGCAGCCCGGCTGTGTTCGATACGGAGAAGCTTAAGTGGATGAACAACTATTACATCAAGAAAGCGGACGTCGGACGCATTACGGAGTTAGCCATCCCTCACTTGCAGCAAGCTGGGCGCATTCCTGCTGAGTTGGATGATTCTTTGCGGCAGTGGGTTACCTCGTTGGTAGGACTGTATCAAGAGCAGTTGCATTTTGCTTCCGAGATTGTAGAGCTATCTGAGATGTTCTTCACAGATAGGGTTACGCGGGATGAGGAGTCCGAGGCGATATTGAAGGAAGAGCAGGTTCCGGTTGTGCTGAACGCTTTTCTTAAGCAGATTGAGCCGTTCGCGGACTCGGAGCTTACAGCGGAGACCATACAACAATCGTTGAAGCAAGTACAGAAGGATACCGGCTTCAAAGGCAAAGCTCTGTTCATGCCGATTCGTGTTGCCTTGACGGGTCAGATGCACGGCCGTGATCTCAATCAGACGTTATACCTGCTGGGCAAAGCAAAAATTGTGGATCGTTTAAGCGGGATATTGTCATAACGTATAGGATTGTTGTATACTAATCAGTAATTTATGTTTACACGTTCAAGCTAACTTAAGCTTAGTATAAAAGCCTCGATCAGGAGAGTACGCTGCAGTCGGGATTCACAGAGAGGATAACCACTTGTTCCCTATGGAATAAGCGGCTGTGAGTTATCCAATCCCCCTCATTCGGAAATGCGCCTGTGAGCTGCACGGTTGATACGATTTGTTACAAGTGGATTTTGGAGCTTGAGGCGATCGTTTAGGCAGTGCCGATTTGTCCGCGTTAAGGATTTCGAGTGGAATACTCCAAAGAAACATGCCTTTTGCATGTCCTGATGATATTCCGAGCAGAGTGGGACCGCGAATAGACGTCTCTGCAGCTAACGCTGCAGGGGCGTTTTTTATATGTCGAGGTTTATAGAAAGGCGGGTATTGCTGTGTCGAAAACAAAGGGACTTTCTGTGCCGAGAGAGAGTGGTAACGGGGGAGAGCATATGTTTAGTCGGATGAAATCAGATATTGCAGCAGTCTTCGATAATGACCCTGCGGCCAGGAGTCTGTTCGAGGTGTTATTCACTTATTCGGGCTTGCATGCGATTTGGGGCCACAGAATCTCTCACTTTTTCTTCAAGCGCAGATGGTTCACCATTGCTCGCATTGTTTCACAGATCTGCCGCTTCTTCACGGGCATCGAGATTCACCCAGGAGCCAAGATCGGAAGGCGTTTGTTTATTGATCACGGGATGGGGGTTGTAATTGGAGAAACCTGTGAGATTGGTGATGATGTCGTGCTGTATCAAGGAGTTACATTGGGGGGGACTGGCAAGGAGAAGGGCAAGCGTCACCCGACCATTGGCAGTAATGTGGTGATTTCCTCTGGAGCGAAGGTGCTCGGTTCCTTCACGGTTGGCGACAATTCGAAGATCGGCGCGAATGCGATTGTGATGCAGGAGGTTCCGCCCAACAGCACAGTTGTTGGTTTCAAGGCCAGAGTGGTCAAACGCGATGGAATTAGCTTGAATCGGCTGGACCACGATAAGCTGCCTGACCCGCTGATCGATATTTTTCAACAGATGGAGAAACAAATTGTCGAGCTGCGCTGCCAAGTAGAAGAGCTTCGAGGGCAGAAGAATAAGGATGACAAGTGACATGATGGAGGGCAAGAGAATGGCCAAGGGCAACCTGAAATTGTATAACACCTTAACACGAAGCAAGGAGACGTTCGAACCACTTACTCCTGGCAAGGTGAATATGTATGTATGTGGGCCGACCGTATATGACTTTATCCATATCGGCAACGCTAGACCTGTCATTTTCTTCGATGTTGTTAGAAGATATTTAGGCTGGATAGGGTATGAGGTCAAGTATGTAGTGAATTTCACCGACGTGGATGACAAGTTGATTCGTAAATCAGAGCAATCCAACATGACTGTACCGGAAATTGCCGAACGTTTCATTGCAGCCTATTATGAAGATCTGGATGCACTGGGGATTGAGCGTGCTACGATTCACCCTCGGGTCACGGAGAATATCCCTGAGATCAGAGATGTGTACTTCCGAACGGCTAAGTTTCCTGAGTATGGCAAGCTGTCGCATCAGAATCTGGAGGAGCTGCAATTCGGAATTCGCGTAGAGGTCGACGAGCGTAAGGAGAGCCCTCAGGATTTCGTATTATGGAAAGCAGCTAAGCCAGGAGAAATCCATTGGCCTAGTCCGTGGGGAGACGGACGTCCCGGATGGCATATTGAATGCTCGGCTATGGTCCGTAAATATTTGGGTGATACGCTCGACATTCACGGTGGGGGTCAGGATCTTCAGTTCCCGCATCATGAGTGTGAGGTGGCACAATCCGAATGTTTATCAGGCAAGCCGCTCGCCAAGTATTGGATGCATAACGGATATATTCATATCAACGATCAGAAGATGTCCAAGTCGCTCGGCAACGGAATTAATGTCAAAGAGCTGTTGAAGCTTATCAAACCCGAGACCCTTCGCTTCTTTATGCTCTCTACTCATTATCGCAATCCCGTTAATTTCACGGATGATGCTGTTGAACAAGCGAACAATGGTCTGGAGCGGCTGAATAATTGCGTAGCTAATCTTAAGCATCGTCTGGATAGCTTGCCTGTTGAGGGTGCCGAAGGACAATCAGGAGAAGGGGCCCTATCGGATGATAGTGATGTTGTAGAAGCGGCGATTGCGGTCAACCGTACTTTTTTTGAAGACAAGATGAATGATGATTTCAACACAGCTGATGCCATTACAGCGATGTTCGAGCTCGTTAGTATAGCTAACCCTTATTTGAGCAAGACAGATGCCCGGAAGGCCACCTTGGAACGACTGCTTGCCGCTTTTGCTGAGCTGGACGGAATCCTGGGAATACTGAAGGGAGAGCAAAATGAGCTGCTGGACGAGGATATTGAAAGATTGATTATAGAGCGAACGGAAGCGCGGAAGAGTAAAAATTGGTCGCGTGCAGATGAAATTCGAGATCTATTGACGGAGCAAGGGATATTCCTGGAAGATACACCTCAGGGCATTCGTTGGCGCCGAAAATGACAAGGAGGATGTCAGACACGGATACAAGCAGCAGCAATTCTTCAAAAGAAACCCAAAACAACTTAATGACATCGACTCTTTTCACGTTCCCTCCCTCCAAGCCATACAAGCAGCTGAGCCCGTTGGTATTGGCTTACTTGGGAGATGCAGTGTATGAAACTTATGTGCGTCAATATGTCATCTCCCAGCCCAATCATCGACCTAACCATCTGCACCGCGAGTCTGTTCGGTACGTATCCAACAAGGCACAGTCGAAGGTGCTTGAGCTATGGATGCCGCAGCTGACAGAGGAAGAGGTCGATATAGTCAAGCGGGGACGCAATGCCAAATCGGGCTCAGTACCCAAAAATGCAGATGTCCTCGAATATCGACATAGCACCGCTTTTGAATGCTTGATCGGGTATTTGTACTACAGAGGCTCATACGAACGGCTGCAAGAGCTGATGGATATCGCCATTAACAGCATTGCAAGCTCGAGCAGCAAGCCGTCTGACGAGAATGGATAACCGTGAACCGGATAAGCTAGAAACGAAGAATAGATGCAGGCAGAAGGAGTAATTGATTATGGAAGAAGAATATATTGGCGGGCGGCATTCCGTGTTAGAGGCGCTGCGCTCGGGCCGCACGATTCATAAGCTGTACGTAGCGGATCAAGCGCAAAAGGGACAGTTAACGCCTCTGTTAGCTGAAGCTAAGAGCGCAAGCTCGATCAGTTGGTTCAAGAAATCCCTCATCAAGGTGTTGTGGCACAAGTAACAGCGTACGATTACATCGAGCTCGAGGAACTGATCAACAAAGCGCAGGAGAATGGGAATGTACCCTTTCTGCTTATCCTGGATGAGATTGAGGATCCGCATAATTTGGGCTCTATACTGCGTACCGCGGATTGCGCCGGTGTTCATGGCGTAATTATTCCTAAGCGCCGTTCAGTAGGTCTCACTGCTACTGTGTCCAAGACGTCTGCGGGAGCCATCGAGTACGTACCGGTCGCAAGAGTGACCAATTTGGCACAGACCATTGAACGGCTCAAAGAAGCAGGCATCTGGATCGCCGGAGCTGATGTATCTGGTGAGCAGAACGTATACAAGGCTGACTTCAAGATGCCGCTGGCGATTGTAATCGGGAATGAAGGTAAAGGTATTGGCCGTCTGATCAAAGATAAGTGCGATTTTCTGGTCACGCTTCCTATGCAGGGCCGTATTAATTCGCTTAATGCTTCCGTAGCGGCGTCTGTCCTCATGTATGAGGTCGTCCGACAACGTACGAGTCCCGTTTCTTGAAGCGGGTGTTTATGAAGGTATGAAGCAAATATTAATTGTGGATGGCTATAACATAATAGGAGCTTGGCCAGAGCTGTCCAAACTTAAGGACATTAGTCTTGAGGATGCGCGTGATAAGCTTATAGATTTGTTGGCCAATTATCAATCATTCTCAGGAAGACGCATTATTGTCGTGTTTGATGCCTATCAGGTTCCCGGAGTGGGAGGTAAGTATTGGCAGAGCGCTCTGGAGGTGCAGTATACGAAGGAAAAAGAAACGGCAGACTCCATGATCGAAAGGTTAGTAACCGAGCTCAGCACTCGCCGAACCCAAGTGTATGTTGCCACTTCAGATTTCATTGAGCAGAGCGTCACGTTTGGCCAAGGGGCTTTGCGCTTGCCCGCTCGAGAGCTTCTGCACAGCGTGCGCCAGAGCAACAAGGAAATGCAGAACCGGATGGAAGAGCAGGCGTCCTCCAAAATTCGCAACACATTCGACAGCAAGCTGAGTCGAGATCAGCGAAACTTGTTCGAAAGATGGAGGCGCGGTGACGGTCCCCGTTGACGATATTCAATTCCTTCATGTATACTAAGTCTAATCTTTGTCAAGCTAAACGATACAGATTAGCCTTGCAAGCAGGCCGGAGGGATTGTCGGTGAGCATCGACCTCAAAGATTTGAGAATGCGTGACTTTGACCACAAGACAGATGAAGAAAATGTCGAAGCGGTCCGCGATGGCAGCAGTGAGGCGTTGGAATACTTAATTCATAAATACAAGAATTTCGTCCGAGCTAAGGCTCGATCGTATTTCCTTATTGGAGCCGACAGGGAAGACATTGTGCAGGAAGGCATGATTGGCCTGTACAAGTCGATACGCGACTTCAAGGAAGACAAGCTTTCCACGTTTAAGGCATTTGCTGAGCTGTGTATTACTCGTCAGATTATTACTGCCATTAAGACCGCCACCCGGCAGAAGCACATTCCGCTTAATTCCTATGTTTCCTTGGACAAGCCTATCTATGACGAAGATTCCGACCGAACCTTACTCGATGTGATTTGCGGCTCGCGTATGACGGACCCAGAAGAATTGATCATTAATCAGGAAGAGTTCAGCGGACTTGAAGATAAGATGGGTGAGATTCTGAGTGATTTGGAACGGAAGGTGTTAATGCTATACTTGGACGGTCGATCCTATCAGGAAATTGCAGTAGATTTGGACCGCCACGTGAAATCGATCGACAACGCCCTGCAGAGGGTAAAGCGTAAGTTGGAGAGATACTTGGAGATCAGAGATGTGTAGGAGCATTCTTTTCTTTGTTCATTTGACAAGAAGAGAGTGCTTTTTGCTTTTTTTATTATCATAAAGTATAAAGCTTCAAGCATTCTCTGATATTTTTATGCCAAGCGATAGTTGTATAAAAGGATGGATGGCTAGGCCGTTTATGCTTGTAACTCTGTGGAGTTCTGGTAGGTTAGGTTTAGGTCGTAAAGTTACTGGCTACAATAGTGAACAAGCAATTGGTTAGTGTGGAAATAAGCGCGGAGCAGGAATCTCTCGTTTATTGACACGTCAAGTAGACTATGATAAAGTAGTTCAGGTAGCCCTACGCATTCGGGGGTTTTTCGTGTTCCCGAATTTGGCTCTTGGGCTCCAGTTTTTGGAGGTGTGATCGTGACTTATTTGCAGAGAGTGAAGCAAGGTTTCGGTTCCACGTTTGCTTTTTTTACCGACAGCTGGTCGGAGCTGAAGAAAGTTAAGTGGCCAAGCCGCAAAGAAGTAATTAGTTACACAATCGTCGTAATTGCAACAGTCACGTTCGTGACCATCTACTTTTGGTTGATT
>JARBUQ010000512.1 GCA_029239545.1 Paenibacillus sp. | reverse complement strand
AATAGGCATGCAAAGATCCACATAATGCGAGGGGGACGGTGCCATAATGCGCAGAACCTTAGTCGGACTTTCCGGGATGACCAGATCTGGAGATACGATGGTGCCTTGTCCGACCTTTTTGACGATCAACCCTTCTTTTTGCAGCTGCTCAAGCGATTTGCGCACTGAAGTCCGACTAATCTGATAAAACCGACAAAGCTCATTTTCCGAATATAAAAATTCTCCAGGCTTAATATATCCGGACATAATTTGCTCACGTAAAATGTTGGCCAGCTTGGAGTAACGAAATTCGCTTTCACGTCTCATATATGCAATCTTCCATTCTCATATGAAATTGTTTCAATCTTAAATTATAGCTTAAAAGGGAATGAATAGAAACCTGTAATAAAAGACACAAAAAAGAACTGGTCACGACCTCAAGCAATACGATAAAATACAGGTAAGATACAATTATACAATAGGGAAGCATCGGCTGAACAGATCTATGTTCCACACATGCTGAAGGGGAGTAATTACATGAGAATGGCAAAATTAGCAGTTGTATTTGACCGCAAGGAAGCGGAGTCTCGCCGCTCCCAAGGGGTTAACGTGTTCGAAGCGTACATTGGTGAAGTTCTGGGCCGAGCAGGGTTACCTTTTGAATGGATTGACAGCCCGGAGCAATTAAATACAGTTAATCCTGATGTGGCCATTGCAGCATTTGTTAGAGAAGGGGCGACGTCAGCGAGTGAGTTATGGAAGTATGCCGAGAATGGCGGTGCACTAATTGGGTTAGGCAATCTTGGAGGGCTGGTCAAAAAATTGAAAGCCACAGCCCTGCAGCCCATTCAGCCCGGATATGCAATATTGCCTGAGGGCTCTTCTGCTGCAGACGGACGTCCACTGCGGTTCCTGAAAGCAACCCCATGGGCGCTTGCAGCCGATAATGAATTTTCAGCAGCTAGCTTAGGAACGATTGGCAGCCTGCCATCCAGTGATTCACACCGCGCTGATGCGATCCTCGAGTTTAAGGTTGGAGCAGGCACGATTGATCGCTGGTCCGTAGATATACTGAACACGATCGTTGGATTGCAGCAAGGGGCGCACCCTGTTTTTGAGGACGGAATACCGGCTCCTGACGGCACGGGTGCAGTCGATGATGGCTTGCTTAAGGCGGATGACGGAACAACGCTGGACTGGGAGCTCGATCGGATTACGACTTCAACCGGGCAACCGTATTTTGCTTATCCGTATGCAGATTTATGGAGAGAAGCGCTGGTTGGACATATACTGCGGACAGCGCTTAAGAAAGGATTGGCATTGCCTTTCATTGGTTATTGGCCGGACGGAGTAGGCGGGGTTGCTGTAATTTCGCATGATAGCGATGGCAATGAGGATGAGGCTGGACTGGCAACGCTAGAGATCTTGAAGGAATGCGATATTCGTTCTACTTGGTGTATGATTGAGCCGGGTTACAGCCCTTCTATATATGAAGCTGTAAAAGCAGATGGCCATGAGCTCGGGTTTCACTATAACGCCATTGATTTTCCTTGGAGCGAGGAACAGTTCACATCTCAGTTCAAATGGCTTCAGGATGCGATTCCAAACGTGCCGCTTGTATCGAACAAAAATCACTATACACGTCTTGAAGGCTGGGGGGAGCTGTTCCGTTGGTGTGAGGATAAAGGGATACAGTCCGATCAGACTCGCGGGCCTAGCAAACGCGGGAATGTTGGCGTGCCGTTCGGAACCTGCCATCCTTACTTCCCTATCGCCTGGTGTGATGAGCAGAACCGTATTTACAACGTGCTGGAGAATGGATTCATGACCCAGGATATGGATCTCGGATCTTGGGCGGACAGCAGCATTATTCGGCCTTTCTTCGATATAGCTGAGAGCGTCGATGGAATAGCGCATTTCTTGTTTCACCAATTCCACATTTACCGTCGTGAAGAAGTAAGAGCGGCTTTTCGAGCCGTTGCCAAGGAAGCACGAGATCGCGGCTTCGAATTCTGGACAGGTCAACAGGTGAACGACTGGGAAAGAGCACGCCGCAAAGTGCAAATTGTATCCTATCAGGATGGTCAACTGGAATTGGCAGGCCATGAAGAAGCAGCCGGACTAGCTGTCTGGGTTCCGCTTCCTGCTGGAGAAGAGCCGGTCGCTGGCGAGACAGTTATTAAATTTGGTGTGCACTGTTGCAAGGTAACATAAAAATATTTATACTTCTATCGTAAGAAAAGTCAACAGCTCGGGCACATAGACGAACAACTATCGAGATGGAAGAGGAGAATCACTATGATATTGAATAAGCTTGGAGTTCTAACGGATGAAGTATCGGCTCGTTTCGACGAGGCGCTCGACTGGATTGAGGAGCAGGGCCTGAAGCACGTGGAAGTACGTGTGGTGGATGGCGTGAACATTTCTAACATGTCTGATGAAGGAGTACAAGAAGTACTCCGTAAAGTAGAGGCGAAAGGTTTGTTCGTATCTGCTATTGCCTCGCCGATCTTCAAGTGTGCATTGGACCCGAACCGTCAAGTGGCTTCTGGCGACGTATTCGGTCAGAAGGAAGAAAGTGTAGAGGCCCACTTCGACAAGCTAAGCCGTGTCATAGAAATTGCTCAAATTCTCAAAACCAAGCAAATTCGTATTTTCTCTTTTTGGAGAGAGATAGAGCCTAAGCAATACCAGAATGAGATCGTCGCACATCTGAAACGTGCCGGTGAAGTTGCTGAGCAGGCCGGAATTGTCCTATTGTTGGAGAATGAGCCTTCCTGTAACGGGGGATTTGCAGACGAAGTTGGTTCAATCGTTCGAGAGGTGGCTTCCCCTGCCATCAGAGGTCTCTGGGATCCGGGCAACGAAGCATACGGCGGCAGAGAATCGTTCCCTAAAGGATATAACGAAATGAAAGATATTTTGTCCCATGTCCACCTTAAGGATGCTTATGTTCGTGAGGATGGCAGCTCCCGCTGTGTGCCATTAGGTACAGGGAATGTGCCGGTCATCGCTCAACTCAAAGCGTTGGTTGAAGACGGTTATGAGGGGCTATTCACAATCGAAACCCACTTTGTTCCTGCAGGCGGAACCCAGATGACAGGAACCCGAATGACATTGGACGCCTTGCGTGCGCTAATAAAGGAGGTTTAAAAGCTTGAAGACATGGGGAATTGGAATTATTGGTTGCGGCTCGATCGCAGATTTTCATATACAAGCTCTTAGTGAAGTAGACAATGCCAAAGTTGTAGCTGTTTCCAGCCGCAGTGCGGACAAGGCCCGTGCTGTTGCGGAGAAGCAAGGCTGCGCTTGGTATTCCGATTACAAGGAGCTGCTGAACGATCCAAATGTTGATATTGTTTCAGTTACAACCTCGAGTGGAAGTCACCATAAGATTGGGCTGGAGGTACTTCGCGCGGGTAAACATCTGGTAGTTGAGAAGCCAGCGGCTATGAAAGCAGAAGAAGTAGCAGAGCTGATGAGCACGGCAAGTGATTGCGGAGTAACTCTCTCTGTTATTTCCCAGAGAAGATTCGAAGCTCAGCATCAAGCAGTCCGCAAGGTGCTTGATGACGGGGCTCTTGGTAAGCTGCTGCTAGTGGAAATTTCTTTGCCCTTCTATCGCACCCAGGCTTATTACGACAGCGCTGACTGGAGAGGAACTTTGTCGGAGGATGGCGGTGCCTTGATGAATCAAGGTATTCATTCGATTGACCTGTTACTCTGGTTCGGAGGTCCACTTGCTTCTGTATTCGGTAAGGTAGCTACCCAAACTCATGAGATGGAAGCCGAGGATATTGGCCTTGCCATTTTGCAATTCCAGAACGGTGCTTTTGGTACGATAATGGCCTCGACCAGCATTCAACCTGGGTTTCAGGCAACGCTTAATCTGTACGGAGAGAAGGGGACTATTAAGCTCGAAGGAACAGCCATTACTCATTGGACAGTACCTGGAGTGGAACAACCCGATTTTGGCGCACCAGCAGTTGGCGGCGGCGGTGTTTCTGATCCCAAGGCTATTTCGTATGTAAACCATAAGCTGCAATTCATCGATGTTATCGAATCGATCGAGACAGGCAAGACTCCTGTCGTTACAGGGCTCGATGGATATAGAGCGGTGCAATTAGTAGAGTCTATCTATACTTCATCTCAGCAAGGCAAACCAGTATTGTTGGAGGCATAAGATGAGCCGTCTTAATATGGGAGTAGCCAAGGTTGATATTACGCCAACTGTACCAGTACCCTTAGCAGGTTATGGTAATCGCAAAGGAATATACGAAGGAATCAGCAATCGCTTGTACTTGAGGGCGAATGTATTTCGTCAGATCGTTGCAGATGAAGAGCGGCTAGTGCTGCTGGCTCAAGCCGACATCATATGGTGGGGACCAGAGCGCATGGCCGGGATTTATAAGAAGCTGAAGGAACGATTCGGGATTCCTGAGGAGCATGTTATTCTCAATGCCTCCCACACGCATGGCGGACCTCAGACGACAACAGCTTTTATTGATACATTGGGCTTACCGGATAACGAATACATGGAAAAGCTGGAGCAGCTTTTGCTGCAAGCGGTCGATGAGGCCATGCAAAGCATAGAACCGGTGCAGGTTGAACGGGGAACTGGAACTTGTCAGATCGGGATAAATAGACGCAAATGGGTCGATAACGTAATCGTTATGGCTCCCAACCACGAAGGTGAAAT
Organism: Paenibacillus sp.; assembly: GCA_029239545.1. Taxonomy (GTDB): domain Bacteria; phylum Bacillota; class Bacilli; order Paenibacillales; family NBRC-103111; genus Paenibacillus_AA. The sequence continues at coordinate 967 of JARBUQ010000512.1, read as the reverse complement.
CGATACGGATGTCACGATCGTGCGATTCGTCACGGATTCCGGCAGGACTAAAGCGGTATTGACGCATTATACATGCCATCCAACGACAACCAATGCGAATTTGATCACCTCTGATTATGCCGGAGTGGCGATGGAGCAGGTGGAGCAATCGATTGGTGAGGGTGCAGTGGCTTCTTTCCTGCAAGGCTGCTGCGGGGATACCCGACCTGCTCTGCATAAGGATGGAGCGTTCTACAGTGGAACGAATGATGATGTACTTCGGTCAGGTCGTGTACTGGCTGAGGAAGTATTAGCTGTTCTTGGCCGACCTCTTGCTCTGGTTGAGGCAGGTGAGATTGGCGGGAGCACAACGGAAGCTATGCTCCCGTTCGATACATTGCCTGCGATGGACGAAATAACCACAGCCGCTGAAGCAAGCACAGGCGTCACCGGTGAATGGGCGAATAAGCTTAAGCAAAATCCGCATTTGCTGCAACCGGCCATTCCTCTGCACTTAACCCGTATAAATATTGCAGAAGGCTTGTCTTTCTTGGCAATGGATGGAGAAATGGTGTTAGAGTATGGGACATTCGTTAAACGTCTGTCCGGAGGCAAAGTACTTCCGCTGGGTTACAGCAACGGTATGGTAGGTTATGTTCCGTCTGCCCGGCAAGTAGAGGAAGGCGGTTATGAGGGCAGGGGTTCGTATCCCTTATTCATGCTGCCTGCTATATTTGACCCTGCCCTGCAAAGTGAAATAGAAAAAGGAATCTCACAATTGATCAGATGAGGAAGGAAGGAACTATCATGCCACTTCAAGCACAACCTGTGCTTTCAGAGTCAGTTGACGGCCTTCAAGTAAATGTTTATGCTGACCGCAGGCAGCTTGGTGCTGCAGCCGGAGCAGCGGCAGCAGCAACGATTAAGCGATTGCTTAAAGAGAAGGATTCTATTCGGATCATCTTTGCCGCTGCGCCTTCCCAGAACG
>JARBUQ010000038.1 GCA_029239545.1 Paenibacillus sp. | reverse complement strand
CTTTGGGTTCCAACCTCTAAAAAATATAATCTAAGGAACCCAAGGACAACCGCGATCGGAGCCCACCTGCCTGCCCTTCCATGCGCCTTACTGAACTCAACCGCCAAGGAGTGAACTCCCAGTCAGGTTTTTCTTATTACAGCTGTTTCAAAACTGAATAAGACGTTTATATAGGAGTATAGACAAAATTGCAATCAAAGAAAAAGAACTGCCCCAAAAGGACAGTTCTGTTAAAGTGTGCAAGTCGCACTCTACATATGTAAAATCAGTTAGCCTTGGGCGATGCAGAAGGTGTGGATGAACCAACCGTGCCCCCGGTTGGATTACCGGTTGAACTGCCAGTATTCAAACCAACGGATCCACTTACGCCAGTTGTTGACTTAGGCGTAGGAGCCGGAGTGCCAGCCCCTGTGCCAGGAGCGGGAGTTCCCGCAGCACTGGCAGATGGAGTTGGAACGGGCGGTACTGTGCTCGTTCCTCCAGCCGTTCCACTTGGTGTTGTTCCAGTGGGTGAAGGCGTAGTTGTTGGTTTGGTTGTAGAACCAGGTGTACTTGTTGTCCCAGCTCCGCTCGGTGTTGATGTGCTTGATGGAGTGGAGGTTGTGTTAGGACTTGACGTTCCGCTTCCTGAGCCGCTGTTACCTGTCCCTGTCGCTTTGGGAGGAGAAGCGGTATTAGTAGGCGACTTGGTTGCCTCGGAAGATTCGGTTGGCTTGCTAGAAGCTGGTGTTGGTGTTGTTGGATTCTGCAGCTGTTTGCGCCGCAGCGCTTCCTGCTCTTTAAGGAAATCTGGATGATCGAATGCGCCGCCAGCGTTAATATTCTGCAATCCATCCCACACACGGTCTACTTTGTAGCTATCGGGATCATCGATTACGAGCAAACCAGAAGGCAAACGCCGCTCCCCATATCGGCTGGAGGGCTTAGTTACCACTTCATGGTTTATAACTAGCTCGGTTGATGCACCGCCATCGAGAAGACCTGCATTGACAGCACCTTCTTTTAATAAAATATCCTGGACTTCTCTTAAGGTGGCGCCTACGCTAGAACCCGATCTACCGTCAATGGCAAGGAAAATAACCGTTCCATCTGCCTTTTGAGCAATAGCTGTTCGAGGGTGCCGACCGTTGCCTCCGTCTCCATTCGTAATTTGCGGATTGCCATTAGCGATCAGACGAGGAGCCAGAAACGAGACAGCCTCCTTGGCATTGATCTTGCGCAGCTCATTCAAGCTGAATTTTCCTACCAATAATGTGCCTTCCTCTGTGAATCCAATAATATGCTGAGGCTCATCTTCCCCTACATCCGTATAGATGGGTTGATAGTCAGACATGATTAGACCAATTGGAGCGAAGCCGTTGCCAAGCCCATCAGGATCAATGAACCCACCCCCATTAATTCCCGCGACAGCACCGATACGTTTGGACATGGCACTTACACGTTCGCCTTCTCCCACCGTACTTGGAGTAACAACACGAATCGTTGTAGGGTCGTATACATAGATCATTTTGCCTTTCCAGTATTGAGAGGAAATTTCTTTTACTTCGCTTATTAACTGATCTACAGATCTTTTGGTTTTGTTCTTGCGTTCTTCAAAATTAATGAGACCAAGATTCTGCTCTTCAGAAGCGGTTTCGGCCGTAAATTGGTGCATCTGCATAACCATGTAATCTCGCTGCTCGCTGCCCACTAAGATCCAGGCCCAGCTTCGATGTTGAGTGGAAATAACGGTTTCTGCTAAAAATTCTCTGATAGAAGTACCCGGTGGTGTTAAATATAAGAAACTCGAAGTGGAGAATATAATTAGGGAGAAGAACAGCAACCCTTTCTTTAACCAACTCCATGAGCCAACCCAGTTTTTAGTGTGTACAATCATTTGCGTGGCGGTGCTCAAACAAAATCTCTCCTTTCATAATTATCCTTCATCATATCATAGTTTTGTTTCTTTTTGTGTTGAATTATTGATAATATATAGGGGAACTGCTGGCAAACATGCTATTTTTTTGTTGCTGGCGAAAGGCAGGCTGATAAAGATGAAACGATATTATTTTTTTGGATTTCCTTGGGAATTGATCGCCATAATGGGGTTGTTTGCTGTACTGCTGTTAGCGATTGTATGGATAGCTGCTCGACGCACGTCTTCTATCTCTGAAGGTGGAAGGAAGTAGAGGCAGCCCATGGTCCCCTATACAAGAAAAGGCGAATGGCTTGAAATCCGACTCTCTCTAGACGCAGAAGACATCCACAATGTTTCAGCCAGAGCCGCTTCCCTGTTGAGGCTTTCGGACAAGGAGCTTGCACTGCTGCTTAAGCAGGACGGAGTGCAAATCAGCGGAGGTCGATTGCTTGTCCGATTGTTTGCTGATGACCCGGGCTCCTATTCTTCGGAGTGGTCGGACTTGAACATCCTTTATGAGGATGATTTCTGCCTGGTCGTGTCCAAGCCTGCTGGCATGCCTGTACACCCGACTGAATCAGGAGGCTCTGGTTCACTGGCGAATGCTGTAGCGGCTTACTATGAAGCGACAGGTCAACGGGTGGCAGTCCGCCATATTCATCGTTTGGATGCGGATACGACAGGGCCTGTTTTGTATGCCAAGAATGCATATGCACAAACCCGATTAGATGAAGCGATGCGTCTGAAACAGATCCATAGAGCTTATTTGGCCCTAGTAAAAGGCAGCGTACAAAGCGAGAAAGGCACCATCACAGCAGCAATCGGGAGAGATCGGCACCATTCGATAAGGCGAAGAGTGTCCCCAGGGGGAGACCAGGCTGTAACATATTATAATGTTTTAGAGCGGTTCAGCGAAGCTACATTGCTAGGGGTTCAATTAGAAACAGGCCGGACCCATCAGATTAGAGTCCATATGAGCCATATCGGACATCCTTTGTTGGGAGACTCTTTATACGGAGGGCCTACCCAGTGGTTTAATAGACAAGCTCTGCACGGAGAATCTCTGACATTTGCCCATCCCTATACTCAAGAAATGATAGAAATTAGGTGTCCGATCCCTGCAGATATTCAAAGTTTATTAGATTTTTTAAAATAGTGTCATTGTCCCCCTCCTTCGTCCATATAAATTTAAAGAATCCCAAACCAAGCAGACAAGTTTGATGGACGGTTTTGAGCTTATGCTTAAAAATTACATGTTCGTACAAATGTAGAAGGAGGATATACAAATTGAGCCAACAACCCGGATTGCGATTTGATATTTATGAACGCATTATGCTTAACGAAGAAGCGGAGCCCATTCGAGAGTTGAACGGAGTAGAGTTAATCCCGCAAATCGAAGTCGTCGTGGAAGGAGAGCAGGCGGTTGTAAGAGGTTATTTGCAGCTGCAAGGGGCTTATGCAAGTGAAGACGAGACTCGCTCCTCAGTGGCACTGGAGCATACGATACCTGTCGAAATCACTTTACCGATGAACAGGGTCAGCAGTGTAGAGCAAATTTCTGTGGAAATTGATAATTTTGATGTTGATCTGCTTTCTTCACGCAGCCTGAATGTAACAGGTGTTCTTTCCTTGCACGGGATCGAAATGTATTCGAACTCACCTGCCCAAGACTGGAGAGAAGAGGAAGAGATTGTATTCGTCCATCAAGCGGAGCCGGATGCAATTGCTCTGCAGGAGGAGGAGGAGAGTGAAGCCTTACAGCAAGCGACAGCACCTTGGTTGTTCCAAATTCCTGCTGCTTATGAGTCAAGAGAGGAAAACGAAGCCTTAATGGAGCCGCCTCCAATCGAGGAGCCTGAAGCGAATGAAGCGGTTGCGGAAAATGAGAGCATGGATGACAATGAAGCTCAGCAGGTCACTTATACATCCCCAGTACAACCGGCTGTCTACCAATCCTTAGAAGCCCAACAGGACGAAAAAGTAGAGGTCAAGCCGCGCGAGGAAATTCTGGTGGATACCTACGAGGATCTCACTTTGCTTGATCATTATGAGAGTACGGAAGAGCAAGACAATGAGGATAACAACAGTGCATGGACAACAGAACAGACCGTTTCGTACACAGATGGAGCACAAGAGGATGAGGAAGATCGGGACAAGGAGATGAAGATTGCTTTTGGCAGCAAGCGCTCGGAAGAGAGCCAATCCTCTGAATTCAGATCTTATCTACATAAGAATGATACCTATCGCAAGCCAGCAAACAGTACTCAGAGCCGTTATGACGATAATAGATTAGCGTCGGAAGAGCAGAGCCCGGCAGACGCTCTGGAATGGAAGAAGCTGTTTCTCTCCGAATCGGAAGAGCAGAAGTTCAAGAAGGTTAAGATGGTTATCGTCCAGAAGGAAGAGACACTGGATGCCATTGCGAGGCGATATGATCGCAAGCCTCAGGAGATCAAGCTGTATAACCGACTTCAGGAATTGGATGTTAGTGCGGGTCAAGTTATTTATATCCCATAATTCACCCCCCAAAAAAAGCTCCGCAATGTCAATGACGACATGCGGAGCTTTGCTGCGTATCGTGCGAGTTAGTATATATTCAGCAAAAAACCAAGATAGAGCAGGAAAAGAGCAAATAATATAAAAACGTCAAACCCGTTAGGAAGAATCAAGGTTCTAACAAACTGTATACAGATCAATGGAAAAAGAACACCTTTAACAGAAAATCTAACCTTCCACCACCATTTGTCCATTAAGCTCAGCCTCCACATCTTTTTAACTATATAAGTTGAACGAAAGTACATTATAGAAGCTAAGTCAGGCAGTTGTTCACATTACTTTCTTTCGTTCAACTTATCTAAGTGTATGAATATGCTTAGGGTGGATATGCTGAAAGATATGGGTTGTTCATTTTGAAATAATAATCAGCAGGGGTGAACGACGATGTCATCTGTTCAGACGATCTATCAATCGGTATGGATTACCGCATTGATCGCAATTGTGATTTATGTCGTTCGACAAATCTTCAAACAGGACAAATCGGATTGAACAACGGATTGACTCAGCGAGCCATTATCGGTATCATAGTGTTAATATGCTTTTTCAATAACGTTGATGGGAAGTAGTAAGCAACCAAGCCTTCAGAGAGTGGAGCCGAATCGGTGGGAGGTTCCGCAGGTCGTAATTGTCGAAGTCGTCCCGGAGTTGCCAGATGCCAGTGTGCATGGGCCGGTTGCAGCCGTTATCTGTTTCGAGTGCCGTATCTTGTGGATTGATGCGGAATGAAGGTGGTACCACGGAAGCACATCCTTTCGTCCTTTGCGGCGAAGGGATTTTTTGTCGTTTTCAGACTGTAGCACGATTGTGTCAGAGGAAAGTATAACAGGAGGTTTTAGACATGTCAGACAATCAAGAAATTCAGACAGCGGGAGCAATGCCGACCACTTATGATCCGAAAGCTGCTGAAGCAAAATGGTACACCTATTGGCTGGAAGGCGGTTATTTTGCCGCAGGGACACGGCCAGATGCCGAGACCTATACAATCGTAATTCCGCCGCCGAATGTAACCGGGATGCTTCATATCGGGCATGCGCTCGACTGCACCTTACAAGATATCCTGATCCGCACGAAGCGGATGCAAGGATACGATGCGCTCTGGCTGCCGGGAACGGATCATGCGGGAATCGCAACCCAAACGAAGGTCGAGCAGAAGCTGCGCGAGGAGGGCTTGTCGCGTTATGATCTGGGGCGTGAGAAGTTTCTTGAGAAGGTATGGGAATGGAAGGATCATTATGCGGACACGATTCACGAGCAATGGGGAAAAGTAGGCTTCTCCCTTGACTACTCGAGGGAACGGTTTACGCTCGATGAAGGTTTATCCCGCGCGGTGCGGGAAGTATTCGTCAACCTGTACGAGAAAGGGCTCATTTATCGAGGCAACCGGATCATTAACTGGGACCCTGCGGCGCGTACGGCTCTTTCCGATATTGAGGTTGAGTACAAAGAGGTGCAGGGCGCCCTTTATCATTTGGAGTATCCTTTAAAAGATGGAAGCGGTCATCTTACCGTTGCAACAACACGTCCTGAAACGATGCTGGGTGATACCGCCGTTGCCGTTCATCCGGAAGACGATCGATACAAGCACCTGATCGGCCAAATGCTCCTGCTGCCTATAGTGGGCCGTGAAATTCCAATCATAGCGGATGAATATGTCGAGAAGGAATTCGGAAGCGGTGCGGTCAAAATAACGCCAGCTCATGATCCGAATGACTTCGAGGTAGGACTGCGTCATCAGCTCCCGCAAGTGCTGGTCATGGATGAATCCGGTAAGATGAACGCCAATGCTGGGCCTTACCAAGGCATGGACCGCTTCGATTGCCGCAAAAAGCTGGTCAATGATCTGAAGGAACAAGGCGTCCTGCTCAAAATTGAGGAGCATGTTCATCAGGTTGGGCATAGTGAACGCAGCGGTGCTGTAGTTGAGCCGTACTTGTCTACGCAATGGTTCGTTAGCATGAAGCCGCTTGCTAACAAAGCGATTGAAGCCCAAAACACGGGAAAAGGGGCAAATTTCGTTCCTGAACGATTCGCAAGAACGTATTTGCAATGGATGGAAAACGTACGCGATTGGTGTATTTCACGTCAGCTATGGTGGGGACACCGGATCCCTGCATGGTATTGCGCAGATTGCAGTGAAACGATCGTATCCCAGACAGATGTGAGCGTATGCCCTCATTGTGGCAGCGAGAATCTGAAGCAGGATGAGGATGTGCTGGATACATGGTTTAGCTCGGCGTTATGGCCGTTCTCGACGCTTGGCTGGCCCGACGAAACCGAAGATATGAAACGATTTTATCCTACGGATGTGCTCGTTACGGGTTATGACATTATTCCGTTCTGGGTATCACGGATGATTTTCAGCGGGCTGGAGTTTACGGGTCAAATTCCGTTCAAGGATGTGCTGATCCATGGATTGGTGCGTGATTCCGAAGGACGCAAAATGTCCAAATCTCTTGGCAACGGGGTCGATCCGCAGGAAGTTATTGAAAAATACGGAGCCGATGCTATGCGGTACATGCTTTCTACAAGCAGTACTCCTGGTCAGGATTTGCGTTTCCGTTGGGAGCGTGTTGAGCAAGCTCGCAACTTTGCGAACAAAATATGGAATGCTTCGCGGTTCGCGTTAATGAATCTGGAAGGTTTCTCTTATGAGGATATTGATTTAAGTGGAAAGATGAGTACTGCTGATCGCTGGATTCTTCACCGTTTGAACGAAACCGTGCGTGAAGTAACAAGACTGATCGACCAGTATGAGTTCGGCGAGACCGGACGCGTCCTCTATAACTTCATCTGGGATGACCTCTGTGATTGGTATATCGAGTTTGCCAAGCTTTCGTTGTATGGCACTGATGAAGCAGCGAAGAAGACGACTCAATCCGTTCTTGCTTATGTACTGGATCGGACTCAGCGCTTGATCCATCCGTTCATGCCATTTATTAGCGAAGAGATATGGCAGCATTTGCCTCACGAGGGTGAGACGATTTTGTTGGCGCCATGGCCGATCTTCGATGCGAAGTGGGAAGCTGCGGATGCGGTTGAGGAAATGGATTTGTTAATGGATATTATCCGCAGCGTGCGCAACATCCGTGCCGAGGTCAACGTGCCGATGAGCAAAAAAATCGAACTGCTAATACGTCCTGCTGATCAAGCTGCTAACGACATATTGAATGGCAACCAGGAATATTTACGCCGTTTCTGCAACACTTCCTCACTCGATATTAGCTTGGATTTAGCGAATCCCGAGAAGGCGATGACTGCCATTGTTACTGGAGCAGAGCTATACTTGCCCCTGGCTGGATTAATTGACATTTCCCAGGAAATTTCCAGATTGGAAAAAGAAGTTCAGACGCTGACTGCAGAAGTCGAGAGAGTCGACAAAAAGCTTTCAAATGAAGGATTTGTGGCCAAAGCTCCCGCTCGTGTTATTGAAGAGGAAAAAGCCAAGCAGCAGGATTATTCGGATAAAAGGGATAAGGTGCTCGCGCGTCTTGCCGAGCTTCGCGGTTAAAGGTTAAACACTGCTGCTCTTTACAGCCATTCGCTGCAAGAAGCGCCCGGTTGTTGTGAAGCACTATGAGATAAGAGGGGTGAACCATGAGTGAATCAATAGTTAATCAGGAAGCAGCATTTCATACCGTGGATGAAGCGATAAGCTGGATCACCAAACGCATGCCGCAGTTCGGCATTCAAGTAGGGCTGAAGCGGATGGAGCGGTTAATGGAGCTTCTGGGCCACCCTCACCGCCGGCTCAAATTCATCCATGTCGCGGGAACGAATGGCAAAGGCTCAACATGTGCGTTTTTGACACGTGTACTCGTTCACAGCGGATATGATGTCGGAACGTTCACGTCGCCATTCATCGAGCGGTATTCGAATCGAATTCAATTGAACGGCCAAGACATCGATGATGAGTCTTTGCTTAAGCTGGCCAACCTGGTGAAACCCTATACGGATCAAATTGCAGACTCGGACCTGGGGGCCCCGACTATGTTCGAGGTTTCAACGGCGATTGCCATTTTGTACTTTGCCCGTATTGCTTATCCGGATTTTGTAGTATGGGAAACCGGGCTGGGCGGACGACTCGACTCAACCAATGTGGTGAACCCGATCCTCTCAGTCATTACTAATGTTGGGCATGATCACATGGATATATTGGGGCACTCTCTGGAAGAGATTACAGCAGAGAAGGCAGGCATCATTAAACCAGGCGTGCCTGTCGTCAGTACCGTTGAGCAGCCGGAAGCGATAGAGATTATTGAGAAGATCGCTGCGAGCAAGCGCAGCTCGTTATATTTGGCGGGTCAGAAGTTTTCCTATGAAGTAGTCTCTTCGCAATTGGACAGCCAAACGCTGACCTTTACAGGTCCATTTCGCGTTATCCCGTCCATTGGGATATCTTTGAACGGACAGCATCAGTTCAAGAATGCGGCTGCTGCCTTGATGACGATGGAGGTGCTTCGTCAATATTACGCCGTAATTATTGATGATGACGTGCTCTACGAAGGGATGCGTACAACGGCCTGGGCTGGAAGACAGGAGATGATTCAGCACAATCCAAGAATTTTATTGGATGGCGCTCACAATCCTGAGGGTGCGGAAGCATTGGCAGAAGCACTGGATAACCTGTACACGTATAAACAGCTTCATTTTATGATGGGAATGATGCCAACCAAGAGTCATTCTGATTACTTGAGGCATATACTGCCTTTAGTGGATTCCTTGATAATAACGGAGCCGGATTTTTTCAAGAAGATGGATGCTAACGCTTTAGCTGACCTTGCGTATAATGTGGCCACAGAGCTAGGCATAACCGTGACTATTGAGGTTGAAAAAGACTACAAGACAGCGCTGCGAATGCTGACCGATCGGACTAAACCGGACGATTTGGCTGTCGTGTCCGGAACGCTGTACTTGATTTCCGATGTTCGTTCATGGATCTTGTATGGAACGGATTCTGATAAAGGCTGGTGAAGAGCGGAGTGAGTGCAGCAGAGCATATTCATTTTATCGGAATTGGCGGGTATGGGATGAGCGCTATTGCCAAGGTGATGCTTGAGATGGGTTATCAAGTGACGGGTTCAGATCTGGCTCGTCAGGAGCTGACCGACAAGCTCGCGGCCAAAGGCGCACAAGTGTATATCGGTCACAATGCGAGTCATGTACAAGGGGCCGATGTAGTTGTATATTCTACTGCCTTGGCCAAAGATAATGTGGAGATGAAGGCTGCTGAGAGGCTTCATATTCCGATTCTTCACCGCTCCCAAATGTTAGCCCGTTTGATGGCGGACCGCAAAGGCATTGCTGTAGCCGGTGCGCATGGCAAGACGACAACATCCTCGATGATCTCCTTGGTAATGGAGCAGTGCGGTCTCGACCCTACCTTCATTATTGGAGGGGAGATCATGAATGTGGGCAGTAATGCCAAAGCCGGTAAAGGCGATTTCGTCGTTGCAGAAGCGGATGAAAGCGATGGTTCCTTCCTTCATTATCATCCGATGTATGCGGTTGTGACGAATATTGAGGCAGATCATCTGGAGAACTATGATGGGGACTTCGAGAAGCTGAAGCAGGCATATGTTCAATTCCTGAGCCAAGTGAATACTGGAGGCAAAGCGATTGTGTGTATGGATGATCCGCATCTGAGAGGGATCCTGCCAACATTACAAACGTCTGTTCTAACTTACGGCTTCTATGCATCCAGCGGTGCGGATTGTTATGCGGATCAGATTGAGCTGGGAGATCGGCGCGTGTCGTATAATGTGATCTACATGGGTGAAAGCTTGGGACGTGTGGAGCTTTCGGTACCAGGTCGACACAATGTATATAACTCGCTCGCAACGATTGTTATTTGCCTTGAGGCAGGTATTCCATTCGAGGAGATCAAACAAGCCATTCGGGAATTCCGAGGTGCGAAACGGAGATTTCAAGTGTTAGGGGAGACGGACGGTATTCTCGTTATTGATGATTATGCTCACCATCCAACCGAAATTGAAGCCACGATAAGCGCCGCTAAGGCGACGGATAAGCGGATTGTGGCAGTGTTCCAGCCGCAGCGGTATACGAGGACTTTTTTCTTATTCGATCAATTCAGTCGGGCTTTTCATGAGGCTGATGAGGTTTTGATCAGCGATATTTATTCCCCTGCGGGGGAATTGGAGATCGAGGGGATCAGCTCAGCCAGATTGGTAGAGCTGATCCGGAAGAACAGCAACGCCAACGTGAAGCATTTTCCTACCAAAGAGGATGTGCTGGCTTACCTGAAGGACCATGTAACAAGTGGTGATCTGGTGCTAACGATGGGTGCAGGCGATATATGGAAAGTCGCTTCAGGTCTAGCCAATGAACTAAAACTCCGTTCCTCCAAGTAATTTCTTACGAAAAGAGCTATCCGGTTGATTACGGATAGCTCTTTCTGCTGAAAGGAATGATCGTCTCAACGTTTACGATCATATCTCTTGATCTAACTTCTTCCCTCCCCCTGCGGGAAATAAATCTGTTTTTGTGGAAGGCAGCACGGGAGCAGCAATGAGAGGGCATGAGGATGGAGCGTAGAAACGAAGTGTCTGCCTTTGTACTTGGATTCCAACCATTACGAAATACAATCAAAGGAATCCAAGTACAACAGCAGTCGCAGCCCATCCTCTTGCCCTCGAATCCTCCTCGACTCCCCCACGACTCCCCCTCGAATCCGCCCTCAAGTTGCCCTCCATCCTCTCCACATCCCTTCCACACTTGCCATTCAGATTTATTTTCCGAATTCTATCATAGTTCCTCCCCCTCTATCATAAGTTGAGAGTATCCAGCAAGGACAAGGAGTGAACCCGATCATGAAAAATAATAAAGCAAGAATTACATATCGATTCGATCATCCACAGCATAAGAGGACTGGCGCCCATTACTTCGAGCAGGAGCCAAATCCTGTCATTCCGCTAACACCAGAGGAATTCTCAGTGGTAGAAGAGGATGCCAGCTCGCTGTTCACAGATTCCGGGCAATACGAGCCGACGAGAATGGACAAATCACCTCCGCCGTCTTCTCTTTTTAACCAATCGCATTCGCAGCCCCTCAATCAATTCACATCCGATTTTGGTTCGTGGAGCAGTCCATTTGATGAAGAGACTGAGCGGGTTGAACGTATGATTCGAGCGACGGGCAGGGCGACCATTGTGGAAGAGGAGACACCGCCTGCAGCTAAGCCCACCCCTGTGTATCGTGCTGATTCTAACTTAGTGAACGGGGAAACCGGGTATTATCCCGAGCCGGATAATCGAAATATCCATGCGCCTATATATGAGGGACCTGGAGGTGGAAGGTTGACAGTAGGAGGATCACGATTCGAACGTTACTCACGAACACCCTGGCTGAAGATCGTGGCATCCGTAACAGGTGCGATTACAACAGGGGTTCTGATTGGTTTCTTCGTCCTGTCGCTCTTTTCTGTAGATGAACCGAAGAAAGCAGAAGAGAATGGACCGGTTACAGCGGCTAATGCAGAGCAGAATTCACTCGTTACAGCAAGCCCTAAATCCGAAACAGCGAATAAACCGAATCCAAGCATCAATCCTTCGACAGCAGCAGCAACGTCCGCGACAATAATGGTTAAGATTCCCGCGCGCTCCTACACTCTCCTTCAGTATGGGGCGTTCATGAGTCAACAGGGAGCAGATACGGCACAGGCGGAACTTCGTAAACTGGGCTTGGGTGCTGCGGTGCAATCCTCAGACAAGTTCTATGTGTTCGCTGGCTTGACCCCTGGCCCAGAGGAAGCGGCAGCTATAAAAGCGAAATTGCTTGCACAGAAAACGGAAGTGTATGTCAAAACGGTTCAGTCGCCTAATGTCACTAGTATCAAATGGAGCGGCAAGGCTCCGGAAATGGCCGATACTTACTTCACACAAGCAGCCAAGCTTACCGCCTCACTGACTAATGTCACTTCCCTGCATCTCAAGGAGTCTGCTCCTGGACCGATCGAGAGTAACACCCTGCAAGCGATACACTCGGTCCATCAAGCTTGGAGTGCTTCTGCAGCTGCAATGGGGGAAGGGCTAATGGAGGAGCAGAGAGCAGTACTGCAAAAAATGAATGCAGCTCTGAATACAGCCGTTTTGGCAATGGATGAGTACAAAAAAAATCCGTCTGCTTCCTTCCTGTGGCAGGCACAGAGCGGTACGATGCAGTATGTTTTGCTGGAGACGGAGCTATTGCGTACTATAGCCGTCACCTCCTGAAGCCAATCTAAGATAAAAGAAACGGTCGGCACATTAGTGTCCGACCGTTTCTTTTATCTTAATTCGGTTATTTCACGCGATCCAGCATAACGGCCATTTCTGCACGAGTCATGCTTTTATTCGGCGCAAATTGTTTATCCGCCACTCCATTGATAACGCCGCTCTTGCTCAGCTGGATGATGGCATCAGCTGACCAGCTGTCACCTGGCACATCCGTGAAACCAGTATCCTTTGTCGGTATGTCTGTTTTGATGACAGGCTCCACACTGTCTGCCTGTTGAGTTGGCAGCGTATTGACTGCTTTTACGTTCGGGGTGGTCTCAAGCGTCTTATTGTCTTTTTCTTGCTTCAAATCGTCACCTGCTTTTGCTGCAGCAGGGGTTGCTTCTGCTTTTGCCGCTCCAGCAGGGTTCTGGGTCTTTGCAGGGCTATCAGCCTTAGGCGCTTGCGTAATTCTTTGGAAGAGAACGGCAGCTTCGGCACGTGTTACCGGCTGGTCAGGACGTATCGTTTGGTCAGGGTATCCATCCACGTATCCGAGAGCGCCTGCCCGGTTCATGACATCCGAAGCCCAGTGACTGGCAGGCAGGTCATTGAAGACAGGCAGATTCACACCCGGCTTGGGTATTCCGAGCAGTCTCTGAGCGAATGAAAACTTGCGGTTCAGCATCGTCAACAGCTCTGCTCTTGTAATCGGACGATCCGGATAAAATTGCTTGGCACTCTCGACAATTCCTTGTTCCTTAAGCTTGTACACCGCTTCCTTTGCCCAGTGCTTCTGCACATCAGCGAATTCTGCGGGCTCAGGAGTAGGAGGCAGCACTTCCTGAATCCCGTTGGCAATTCCTATTGCGAATTTCTGCAGCATAGCAGGATCCTTGAGCGCTGCAGCGTCACTTGCATTGCTTAAGAAGGCTGTTTCTACCAGAATGCTGGGGATTTGTCCCATTCGGACGACATAAGCTGCACTGGGAACAAGTCCTCGATCCACAAGCTTGGCAGTTAAGAGGACATTGCGAAGCACAGACTCTGCCAGCTTCTTGCTCTGGGGAGTTAATGCCGTCATAGCCTCACTGGCGGGATAGTCAGACTGGGGATATTGGCTATCGTGATAGAGGACGAGGGAACCGGAAATAGAGCTGGACGTGTGGGAATTGGAGTGAACCGAGACAAATAAATCTGCATTTGCTTCATTCGTAAGGGCTACACGATCTGCTAGACTTATGTATCGATCATCTTGCCTGGTAAGTACAACCTCGTAACCTCTCAGAATTAATTCACCCTGCAGCCTGAGCGTAACATCGAGATTCACTTGCTTTTCCTTCAAACCGTTTATACCGATTGCTCCAGGGTCAGAGCCCCCGTGTCCTGCGTCTACTACAATTTTGGCGGCTGATGCTGCTTGCGTGGAGCTGATGCCTATTATGCAAGCCAGCAGAACGCCACTGAATTTGCGCCTGAGTAACGGGAATCGCACTTTACTGCTTATATGATCTCTACTAGAATGACTGTTGACCTTGTGACCAATCTGGCTGTTGTTCTTGTTGCCTATCATCAATAATAGTTCCTCCTAGTGTAGTTGCCTTCCATACGTTCTTTAATTGTACAAGGGATTAGAAGGATGTGTAACAGGAAAATGGGCCTATTTTGAGCTGTTTCGACAACTTTTTCTTCAATGTTCGACAAACATTGTCACGGGTCTACCTTGCGTTTATAATAAATGTCATGGAAAATGACGGCCAAAAGGGAAGGTATGAACCACAATGAAAAAGAACAGTCTTACTCTGTTTATTTTTTTGCTGCTTGGGCTGTTGACCGGGGCCATATTTACTCAATTGCTCGGTTCTGTGGACTGGTTGTCCTTTTTAACCCGTTCCGCACAAATCTCA
>JARBUQ010000511.1 GCA_029239545.1 Paenibacillus sp. | reverse complement strand
TAAACTTCCTTAAACCCCGCCAGGATCGCCAGACGCTCTTCTTCTGTACCTTTGAACCGCTCCGGACTGAAGCGTTGCTCGGCCCAATGCATCAGAGCAGGACGGCTGAGGAACTCGTGGTTGTCCTCCCCCCATTGGTCGGAAATTTCCCGGACCACGATGCGAGTTCCATGAACCTCAACATTCACCATATTCCATTTATCTTGTTTGTATACTTGTACTTTCTTGATCGATGCCATTTAGTACGCTCCATTCCTGCTGAAAATAACCTGTATTTTCAGTTGACGCGAGGCGTTTCTCCAAGGGTTATTTTCTGCTTATTCTTGTTGCATCATATCGCATTTTGCGCTGGAAATCAATGCTCATAAGCACTTCAGAGGATCAATAGGCTTGTTGGTGACAACCCCGATGGATAACTCTGTCTTTCATGTCCCGAACCGTTTGTCTATAGACGAATCAACTTTGCCGGTCATATTTGCGAAGCAAATCCTCGAGGGCTTCCCGCAGCAGGGCGGACTCCTTCTTCTTTGCTTGCTCGGCCAATTGCTTCAGCTTGCGTGTGCTGGTGGACGGATAATAACATGATTTCATGACCATTTCTTCATTAGGTGGAAGAGCTACCTGATTGCGGCCAATTTCCTTGGCGGACATTAAGGCTGCACTGGCTGCGCGGTTCAATGTGGCCTCACTTTTGCCATCTCGGGGATATTGAGCCACTCCAATCGTAATGGTGACCTTATGGGTGCTTGGCAGCTGGAATCGCTCTTCTGCGGCCTCAACCGTACTCCGAAGCTTCTCCATCTGCAGAAAGGCTTGCTCGAGCGTCGTGTCCGGTAAAACTACAGCAAACTCATCCCCGGAAACCCGGAAAGGATGATGATTAGGATTGCTGTCCTTCAGAAGCTCGGTAAGGGTCTGCAGGACACGATCTCCGGCCTCATTACCTAATCTCTCGTTAATATCCCCAAAAAAGTCAACATCCAGCAAAGCCAATGATACCGTATCATCACTTGATATTCTCTCTGAGAGAAAAGCCTCTAACCCTTTGCGATTCAACAACCCGGTTAAGCCGTCCATATGCTTCACAATGTATCTCCTTCTACACAATATAATAACACAATACAAATATATAATGTAATTATAATGATGTAAATACATATGATAAATAAATATGGAGACATTTTTGACGTTCCGTATTACAAAAACATTTTTAACAGTACAAAAATAAATCAATTTGATATACTAGGGCTAAGAAGAGAGAGGAGCTGGACATATTGACGTTAAAAGTAGGCATTGTCGGGGTAAGAGGGTTAAGCGCACTGATGGGATTTCGTTCGATTCCTGATGTCGAGGTTACAGCACTTTGTGACCTTGATGAGCAGATGCTGCAGGCGCAAGCGCAAAAATACCAAATTCCTCATACTTATAGGATCTACGAAGATATGCTGGCCTCCGATGTGGACGCGGTAGTCATTGCTACACCTATGCAGCTGCATTTTCAACAGACGATCTCTGCTCTGCAAGCAGGGAAGCATGTGCTGTGTGAAGTGACGGCAGGGGTCACGATGGATGAGCTATGGTGGCTTAAAGAAGCGGTGGAGGAGAGCAAGTCTGTCTACATGATGGCAGAGAACTGCTGTTACATTCCCGAGAATCAGATCATTACTAACATGGTGGACGCAGGCCTGTTCGGCGAGGTGTATTTTGGTGAGGGTGAATATGTCCATGATATTAAATCATTAGCGGTTGGCGACCGTCGTAATCCAGACAAGGATTCCACTACGAAGACATGGAGAAGCTACTGGCAGCTGGGCAAGCGGGGTGCGTTCTACCCGACCCACAGCATTGGTCCAGTTATGAAATGGTTCAAGGGGGACCGGATCAAATCGATTTCATGCGTGGGATCAGGATGGCATACTGCACCTCAGTTTCGTCAGGAGGATACGAGCCTTACCTTATGCCAAATGGAAAGCGGCAAGCTGATTAAGCTGCGTGTTGATTGTATTTCGAATCGGCCGATTAATGCGGCTTATTATACTTTGCAGGGGACTGAGGGGTGTTATGAGGCGCCAAGAGGTCTTGGGGATACGCATAAAATATGGCTGAAATCAATGGGCGATACACCTGAGCATGCCAAGTGGCGGCCTTTGTCGGATTTCCATGAATATTTGCCGGAGCGATATAAGCAGGCGAGCGAGGAGCAGCAAAATACAGAGCATTGGGGCGCTGACTTTTACATCGTCCATGATTTCATTAAAGCGATTCGTGAGGGTACTCCTGTTGCGGTTGATGTGTACGAAGCCTGTGAATGGACCGCGGTGGGACTACTGTCCGAGCTGTCGATTATGAATGGCGGAAGAATGATTGATATGCCGGATTTCAGGAAAGCTAGCTCTTACAAGGATCAAATTATACGGATCTAGAAATTTCGCAAATAAATATAGATTGAAAATACTGTAAACGCGCATTATAATGAATTCTAATCCAGATGTTCATGAGAGAATGTTGGAGGAAGCAGAGTGCTGGCAGTCAGAGAGCTGGCCTTGCAGGAGCATGCATTTAGACGAGTTGAGATGAGGAGAGCTGAGAGAAGATGAGTATGAATGAGAAGAAGGAAGAGTTTTATGGCCAAATTGGGGTAGCTATGACTTGCCGCTCCTACGATGAGTATTTGGTCATGTTTAATTTGCAGCCCCATGTATTAGAGCGGGGACCTATATTGGATGTTGCAGCAGGTGCATCCTCCTTCGCTGCAGGCGCTGCGTCGAGGGGATATAAGGTTATAGCGGCCGATCCGTTATATGCCATGTCACCTGATCAGATCAGGGATAAGGGATTTGCGGAGATCGAGGAATCGACTGCCAAGCTTGCTTCCCTGCAGCATAAATTCGACTGGACTTATTATGAATCCATAGATCGTCATAAGGCTGGACGTGAAACAGCCCTTCAATTATTCGCACACCATTTTGCAGAGCAAACTGCAGAACAACCCACCGAAACAGCAAGTTCAGGTGCAGCGTCAACGGATGGATTTGACCATCACTATAATCCAGCATACGTGCCAGCCTATTTACCTAAGCTTCCTTTTGCTGACGACTCTTTTTCCCTTGTGTTATGCAGCCACTTCCTGTTCTTGTATGAAGAGCAGTTCGATGCGGCTTTTCATGAAGCGGCCTTACTCGAGCTGTTGCGGGTATGCAGACCGGACGGGGAAGTAAGAGTGTATCCGCTGCTATCTTTACGGTGGGAGCCATATCCTCATCTGGAAGAGATTATTCGGAAGTTCAAAGACCGTGGAATTGCGTGCAGGTTAGAGCAATCCAATTTGCCTTTTATCCCGGGATCGACCCATATGCTCATAATGCAGCCTTTGACCAGTCCCCTAGTATAGTGGTAAACTAGACTATGCCAATTCACTAATCGGGGAGCGTTACAT
>JARBUQ010000510.1 GCA_029239545.1 Paenibacillus sp. | reverse complement strand
TGTACCATCTTGGACTTTTGGCACTGGACCATTCAAATAACCAGCTGTTATTACTTTATTAAGCTCAGCTTCTGAAGTTGTCTTATCAGTTATTGTAGCAAGTGCAGTGTTCCCATCCATGTTATAGCGTTGTACTGCATCGGTAATAATTTTTATTGTTGCTGCATCTGTATTGGTCTTTGAAGATCCGAATCCTTTCGTTACCGCAACCCCCGCCACTGCCGCAACAATCCCAAGAATAACAACTACCGCCATTAACTCGATCAATGTCATCCCTTTTTGATTTCTGGTCAATCTCCATCTTTTGTTCATAATTGCTGTTACCATGTGTAAAACCCCTCTCACCCAATAAATATTTATGTTTTAACAACGTTAAAACCACAAAAAATTAGTGCATATTCTCCATAAGCTTGAACGATGGCAGCATTACTGCAAGCACGATGATACCTACAATTACGGCCAATATAAGAATCATGATCGGTTCGAGCAACGACTTCAATCGATCTGCCATTGCGTCAACCTCTACTTCGTAATACTCGGCAACTTTCTGCAGCATCGAATCGAGCGCTCCTGTACGTTCACCAACCTCAATCATCTGAACGACCATCGGAGGGAACAACCAGGTTCCCCGCAGCTGCTCGGAGATCGATCCGCCTCCACTCACTCCTTCCCTAGTACGTCGTATTTCTTTTGCAATCACATCATTGCCTACAACCGAGGCAACGATATTAAGCATTTGCAGCATAGGTACAGCTGCTGCAAACAGGGAACAGAAGGTGCGGCTGAATCTTGATATTGCTTGCTTATGCGACAATTTGCCGAACACCGGGAGCTTCAGTCTGACATAGTCCAGAACGTAACGTCCCTTTGGTGTTTTGTTGATGAAATATAGCGCGAGCGGCGGAGCAATCAGTAAAGGGGGCAGGAAGAACCAATAACCCTTCATCCAATCACTTATAGCAATAACGATTCGAGTCGGTAAAGGAAGCTCCAGCCCCATTGTGGCGAAATTCCCAACTAATCGAGGTACTACGAAGGTCATGAGAATGATGACAACAATCACTGTAACAATTCCCATAATGATCGGGTACACCATCGCGGACTTTACTTTCTCCCGTGTGTTGAATTCCTTCTCACTATAGATCGCTAATCGATCCAGCATCTCGTCCAGGTTTCCACTCGATTCACCGGCTCGAACCATGTTAATAAATATATTCGAAAATACCGACGGGTACTTGGAGCAGGCAATCGAGAATTGACTGCCCTGCTGCATTTGCTCAGCGACATTCGTCAAAATTTTCTTGAATGGCTTGCTCTCCGCTTGCTTGGCCAGAACACGAACAGCTTCAACCATGTTGATGCCTGCTTTGTACAGCGTAGACAGCTGCCGGCAGAACACTGTGAAATGCTCGGGTCTTACCTTTGGAGCTCCGAATGTAATCTCCTTGTGTAAGACGCTCTGACCTTGATCGAAAAGTTTAAGAATCCACAAGCCATTATTCTTAAGTTCATCCATCGCGGTCTGGAAGGTCTGAGATTCAAGTACTCCCTTGCTGTATCGTCCATAATCATCGACGGCTTCATATCTGAATTTAGGCATGTGTTCTATCACTCCCAGCCAGTTAAGCAAGCGTATCCTCATTGGTTAATACGCATCTTGTTGTAAATTGAATCCCTTAAGCTTGGTTTCTTCACGCTCCCGTGATCTTCATCCCTGCAGCTCCGAGAATCCGAACATCGCTTCCTTTGCAGCTTCTACGGTGATCGCACGCTTAGCAAGAAGGTCCCGCAGCGCATTATCCATCGTCTGCATGCCAAGAGCTTTGCCTGTCTGCATAACGGAACGAATCTGATGAACCTTCTCAGAGCGGATCAGATTGGCCACGGCAGGCGTGTTAACCAGAACTTCTATCGCAGCCACACGCCCATTACCATCGGCAGTAGGCAATAATCTCTGTGCCATAACCCCGAGCAGAACGGATGCCAACTGAACCCTAATTTGCTGCTGTGCTTCTGGCGGGAATACATCAATGACACGGTCGATCGTCTGA
Organism: Paenibacillus sp.; assembly: GCA_029239545.1. Classification (GTDB taxonomy): domain Bacteria; phylum Bacillota; class Bacilli; order Paenibacillales; family NBRC-103111; genus Paenibacillus_AA. The sequence continues at coordinate 1,392 of JARBUQ010000510.1, read as the reverse complement.
GGGGCATCTGCAGTATGCAGCGTACCAAATACGAGATGTCCTGTCTCCGCTGCTGTTATGGCAATGCTGATCGTCTCCAGATCCCGCATCTCTCCAACGAGGATAACATCGGGATCCTGTCTCAGCGCTGCACGTAAGCCTGTTGCGAATGAATCGGTATCTACACCGATCTCGCGCTGGTTCACAATACACGACTTATGATTATGCACGAACTCGATCGGATCCTCAAGCGTCATAATATGATCTTTGCGATTACGGTTAATATAATCAACGATAGCGGCTAAAGTTGTTGACTTCCCGCTGCCGGTTGGTCCCGTTACGAGCAGCAGACCTTGCGGCTTCCTGGCGAATTCCTCCGCGATCTGCGGCAGCCCCAGTGCTTCCAGAGCAGGAATTCTAGTTGGAATCAAGCGAATCGTCAGACTTACATTACCTTTTTGCTTATACGCGTTCACACGGAAGCGAGAAACATCCGGAATACTGTACGATAGATCGAGATCCCCTTTTTCCAAAAAACCTTCATACTGCTCACTCGTCATCAATTGTTTGGCCATCTCCAACGTATCTGTCGGTGATAACACTCTTGAATCCACGGGCTGCAGGCTGCCATTGATACGAAGCATAGCAGGTGAGCTGATCGTAATATGAATGTCGGAGGCTTTCTTATTATAAGCAAGCTGAAGCAGGTCATGTATGTTCAATGCGACAATAGTCCTCCTTCGTCCGAAATTATCGACATGATTCGACAAACAGAATCAATAAATAATTTCAAGAATTTATATAACAAATGGATATTATAGGTAAATAGTACTATGATCACCGTCTGCATGTCAACGCAATTCGCCTAGTATTTATGTAAAGTTTTTGTTAGCTAATCCCTGGCTCATACATTTAATATTTAGTCATCACTTAAGATATTATATATTACGACGCTTAACTGTTTTCTAATAAATTGTGACTATTCATTGCCCAAAACCCGATAAATTTCGATTATTGTGGTTTGACCTGCTGCAACCTTTTCCATTCCATCACTTTGTAGGGAAACAAGCCCAATGGTCTCTCCATAGGTTGTGTACTCATTATCCGCTTTCTTTTGCATAATCATTGAACGAAGCGTAGAGTCAACCTCAAGAATTTCATGGATCGCCATACGTCCGAGATAGCCGGTTCGGCCACATTTCTCACAGCCGCGTCCTTTGCGGAGCTTATCCGTAACTAATCCCCGCGCCGCAAGCATCGCGGCTTCTTCCTCGGTTGGCACATAGGGCTCGGCACAGTGATTACATACACGTCTGACCAGCCTCTGGGCTACAATGCATGTAATAGAGGATGCTACAAGGAAAGGCTCAACTCCCATATCAATCAGTCGGGTAATCGAGTTAACTGCGCTGT
>JARBUQ010000509.1 GCA_029239545.1 Paenibacillus sp. | reverse complement strand
CCATTCGATGAGCTGTATTCCAACGGGCTACCTCCGGTGAATGTCTAGCTGAACGAAGCCTTCTGTGCTCAAGTGCAGGTCTTGTCGTCTTATCCATTGCAGACAGCTCAATCGTATCTCGCTTCGGTACAAACGTACCAAGTTCCCCCGGCCACAACCACAGCACTCCTACATGACGATCCAGAAAATCACTTACCGCATACATTAGAGCAATCTCCGTGTCTGCACAGAAGAAGAGGCGATCTCCCTGCGTCACGATCCGGTAAGCCTCCTGAGCTAATGGTTCACTTGGTACACCATACCCCTCCAACTCTTTGCCTTGAACGAATAGAATCACCAAATTGCACCTTGAAGCATTCGCAGTCCATTCTTCTGACTCAGTAGTGGGGATATCTACTCCACTCGATTTGCGTATCGCTCTGCGCAAATCTTCAGCTGCATCGGCCCCGAAACCATCCGCTCGCTCAACAAGGATGCAGTGTGACTTCCCATTCGTGACCAACCGGTATACGGAATCTTTCCTCATTGAAATACCCTCCCAAACGGCAACCGCGCGTTAGAATCACGCACGGCTGCAGTCATCAATCGTTTTATTTGGCCTTGCTCTGCTGGATCAGCTTAGTCGCTTCTTCCTCCGCCAGTCGAAAAGCAGAGTTCATATCAGTTGTACCAAGCGCCAATGGGTCTGCAACTGATTTCTTATAAATGCTGTTGATCGATGGATCAAGCGCCGTTTTGACTGGAATCGGAGCGGATTTATTAAAGAAGAGCGCTTCGGTGTGCTTGCCCTTGAAATTGGATTCCGTAGCATACGCCTTCTGGATGCTTTCCTTGGTTACAACAGGCATAACGCCTGACTTGGACAATTCCAGTTGGAATTCGTCAGAAGTGAGATAATGAATCGCTTCCATAGCTTCATTCGGGTGCTGTGTCAAAGCCGTGAGGCCGAAGTAGCTTGGATACGCCTGTGCACCGACTTTTGGCTGTTCCGCAAAGTAAGGCAACGATACCATATCCCAGTCCACCTTCTCCATTTCAACAGGCAGAACAGCCGGCAGGTCAGATAAATAGGCATACATAGCCAAGTTCTGATCTCGGAGGAAGGTGTAATGGTCCGGAATTTTTTTCTGCCTCGCTACCTCCTCCCGTACCCCAGGATCCTGCAAAGGCTTGATAAACATCGTTTCGAATATCAGCTTCCATTTATCATTCGTATTGATCGTGGGCTTGCCTGTTTTCACATCTTGTACTGGTAAGGAGAACGAATTCTGCCCTATAATTTTACTAGGATTGATACTTAGGCCCACATACTGTCTGCCGCCTTCATTACGATCCATCTTTTTGGCAATCGCCAGTGTTTCATCCCATGTCATACCATCCTTCGGATATGGCACTCCAAACTTATCAAAAATTGTTTTATTGTAGAACAACACCATGTTATTGTTGAAAACCGGCAGCCCATACATTTTGCCGCCAGATATTTGCTTCATTGCTTCTATAACCGAAGGCTCGAACCGGCTCAGATCGATTTTTTTGCTCTCGATTAGTTGAGTCATGTCCTTCTCCAACTGATGCTCGAATAACGCACTTTCATAATTGCCGATTGAAGCGAAGAATATATCGAATTTTCTCCCGGCTGCCACCATCTCTGGAAGTAAACTGCCTTTTTCTGCGCGAATGTACTCAATCGTATAATGGGGGAACTTTTTACGCAGGGCATTGCCGAATCTTTGGTCGAATGCCTCGGTCGTTCCGCCATTGTTGGAATAAAATACTAACGTTACCGGCTCCTTAGGAGCTTCAGTGGCTTTGGGATCCGTTGTTGAACCCTCTGTTTGCGTTTGCGGTTTCGTGTCTCCCCCTCCGCATGCACTGAGAATGACCGCCAGCATTGAGATGCATAACAATATGGCTAATTTGGAGTTCCCTTTCAATAACTTAAAGATATGCATAGTTGACCTCCCTGATTGTGTATTTGCTTTGTTTCGGTTATGTGTACGACTCGAGCTTCTTCCTCTCCCCCTTGTTAAACCGCTTTCAAAAGCTTACAAGTTGATAATATGACAAACACAGGTTGAAGTATATAAACGAAAGCATCCTGATATATGGATCATTGTTATCCTTGTTAGTTGGCGTGCGGGATTATTGTTGAGAGCAGGTGCTTGGCATGAGAAGCTTGCTCCACAATGCAAAAACTCCAGAGTAGAAAGCTCCGGAGTCTTTTGAGGTTAATCGAATATTTTGAAAGAGAGGGGCCTACTCCATTATTCGTACTGCCTAGATCAAATGACTCATTCTTGCAGCTAACCGCTCACCGATTAACATGTGACCATAATCAGACGGGTGAATCAGATCGCTTGCCAATGCATGGAAATCGTTCAGCAAGTCAGAGCCTTCAATTAAATGCAAATTAGGGCGATTGAATTCGCGATGAATGTCTTGTATGGCCCGAATAAATTGTTGGTTAGCCTCAAAAACGGGGGCAGTACCATTCAAGAAATAATCCGCTGAATTCGGGTAGATCGTAATTAGAAAAACTGGCTTACTTCTATCTGCACTCATTCGATCGATTAAAGCTCTCGCCAGAGACGAGAATTGTTCTAAAGTAAACAGTTCTCTCATATTCACTCCAAGCTCAAGCGTCGCAATATCCCACTCTGTGTGACCAGCCAGGAAATCAGCCATAGCGGGCTCGCAGAAGCACGAACCGCCCATTCCCTTATTAAGGACATCCACTCCGAGTCGTCTGGCCGCTTGTTGAATATATGAATTATGATTCACCATCGCTCCAGAGCCATGGGTGATGGAGGATCCATAGGCAATCAACCTCTTGGTTGGCACCTCGTGTGTATGCGGAGGGCGATGACCATGCCCGAATGTTTCAAGATGATGAAAGGCCAATTGGAATCCAGGACCTGTCACATAATGCCGGCTAACAAAGATCCTCCAAACGTTATGTGCAAATCTTCCAGTTTCAATTTTATCCCAATTAACCTCGTGGAATCGCGGATTGCTCTCCAATTGAAGGGTGTGCATGCGTCCAGCAGTCAGCCTATGGACAGAATGCACAAAATCTCCGTTGTATACAACAATATCCCCATCTTCAATAGGTGCAGACAATGTTATCCTCACGATATTGGAAGATGTAACGAAACGGATCTCACAACCCGTAGAATAAGCTGATATGTATCTTCCTCTTTGCTCTTTGTCTGTTCCCAGTGAGTTTCTTACATCTGCGGGAAAGCGATGAAGCACCACTCCCGGTATCCCTTCTATCTGTTCTAGCGCCTCCACATTGTGTAACTGCATTCCTTTGTAGATCATAGCTAACTCCTCTATTTTTTAACTGTAGTATGACTGAATTACACGGATTTCTCAATGAAAATCATAAGGGGTATAGATGGGAGATGCTATTAAACAGAGTGAGGAAACGATCGCTTTCTTACATTTCTTGCTTGCAAT
>JARBUQ010000508.1 GCA_029239545.1 Paenibacillus sp. | reverse complement strand
GATCCGGATGGCAACGGCAAAAATGACACATTTGGTTTGGCGTTGGAAAAAGATATTGCCATGGCCTCTGGCTTCATGCAAGGGTTTGGAGCTTATCCAGGCTTCTGGCTGAAGGATGCGTCCGGGAATCTCGCCTACAACGATATTCAACCGGAGATGAGGAAGGCACTTATCAAGCTCAATGAGATGTATAATGCAGGTCAGTTCGATCCGGAATTTATCGTCAAAGATGCCGCCAAGGTTAACGAAAGCATCGGCGCCGGCAAAATCGGCATGATGATCGGCGGCCGCGGGTCGGCTAACTCTCCGCTCGTGTCTCTGACACCGGATCAAGAGTGGCAGGCATACCCAATGCCGACGATTGATGGAAAGCCGTTCCAGGCTGCGCTCCCGCTCAACATTTTCAGCTATTATTGGGTTGTGAAGAAAGGGACCAAAAATCCGGAAGCGATCTTCAAAATGATGGATTTCTGGCTGCAAACGTACTATTACAATAAATCCGAAGAAGTATATTACAAATACATTCAGCCAAGTGTAACGGATGGATCCGCGCTCTGGACCTATTCGCCAGTTAAGATCTATTTGCCGGATAACAACATCGAGAACTTCCGGCAGGCGACTGCTGTGCTTGACGGCAAGTTGAAGCCTGAGGAGTTGGCTCCAGAGAAGAAGAAGGTATATGACAAGATTATGCTATACAAGGGCGGGCAGAAGAATGTGTGGGGCGAATTCGCACAGAACGGTCCGGGCGGTTCGGCCAGCATTATCGACCAGATAATCAAGGACAACCGATTCGTGTCCAATCAGTTCTATACGACACCGACCCCTACGATGGTAGAGCGAACTCAGCAGCTGGATAAATTGCGTAATGAAACATTCATAAAGATCATCACCGGTAACCTGCAGATCGATGCCTTCGACAAGTTTGTGACAGACTGGAAAAAACAAGGTGGCGACCTCATCACCAAGGAAGTGAATGACTGGTACTCCAAGCAGAAATAAATCACCTGGAAATTCGACAGAGGAGGGGCGGAAATGAACGCCAAACGTCTGAGGGAGCTCCCGCTCCATCTCATGATTCTGCCAGGAGCTATTATCGTGTTCATCTACCATTACATCCCGCTGGGTGGACTCGTCATGGCGTTTCAAAAGTATGTGCCTGCTAAAGGTATATTAGGTTCTAGCTGGGTGGGGCTGCGCAATTTCGAGTATATGTTCAGCCTGCCGAGCACGATGGAAGTGTTCTGGAATACGATCTTCATAGCGCTGATGAAAATTATAGCCGGATTGATTGCGCCGATCCTCACTGCCTTGCTTTTGAATGAGGTGAGCCGCGCCGTATTCAAACGAACCATACAAACGCTCATCTATTTGCCGCATTTTTTATCCTGGACGATCCTGGCCGGTATCCTTATCGACATCTTATCCCCCGGCCAGGGGATTGTGAATCAAGCCTTGGGCTGGGTCGGAATCAAACCGATTTTCTTCCTTGGAGATAACAGCTGGTTCCCGTATACAATCGTTATCTCGAACGAATGGAAAGAGTTCGGCTTCAGCACAATTGTTTACTTGGCAGCCTTGTCCAGCGTCGATCCGGCGTTGTATGAATCGGCAGTCATCGATGGGGCAGGCCGCTGGCGGCAGACCTGGCATATTACGCTGCCTGGTATTCGTCCGGTGATCGTACTGCTTATGACGCTTAGCCTCGGTCAGGTTCTGAACGCGGGCTTCGAGCAAATTTTCAATCTGTACAGTCCCTTTGTGTATGAGAGCGGGGATATTATTGACACCATGGTATACCGGATGGGCTTGGTAGACGCCCAGTACAGCTTATCCACGGCAGTAGGCCTGTTGAAATCGGTCGTCTCGCTGATCTTGATTTCCGTTTCTTACACACTCGCCAGTCGATTAGCCAATTACCGGATATTCTGATGCTGAACAACAGGAGGTTATGCAGATGGTGGAGAACCCGTCAATAGGCCGCAGGCTGTTCCAGATCGGCAATTATTGCTTCTTGGTTCTGCTGGCTTTTCTATGCCTGTTCCCGATCATCCACGTGCTGGCTGTCTCGTTCAGTTCGAGCAGTGCAGCATCGGCAGGGCGGGTAGGGCTGTGGCCGGTTGAATTCACAACGAAGGCATATGCATTCGTACTAAATAAAGAAGAATTTACCCGTTCATTCGGGGTTTCGCTTCAGCGGCTTGTGCTGGGCACGGCTCTCAATATGATTATGTGCGTTCTGATCGCTTATCCTTTGTCCAAGGAAACAAGGGAATTCAAATTCCGTTCCGTGTATGTTTGGTATTTCTTTATTACGATTTTGTTCGGAGGCGGCCTCATTCCCACTTATATGACGGTGAAGAGTACCGGATTGATGGATACGATCTGGGCACTCATACTGCCTGGGGCCGTTCCCGTGTTCAATATGATTTTGCTGCTGAACTTTTTTCGCGGATTGCCGAAGGAGCTCGAAGAAGCCGCATTCATTGATGGGGCTGGTCATATAAGAACGCTGTGGAGCCTGTTCATCCCGCTGTCAAAGCCGGTGCTGGCTACTGTGCTGCTGTTCACGATGGTCGGGCATTGGAATGCCTGGTTCGATGGTTTGATCTATATGAATGATCCGACAAATTATCCGCTGCAGAGTTATTTGCAGACGGTCATTATTCAGCAGGATATGAGTGCCATGTCGGATAGCGATGTGGAGCTAATGAAGCAATTGTCGAATCAAACCGTTAAATCGGCTCAAATCTTCTTGGGTGCACTGCCGATCATTGCCGTGTATCCATTCCTGCAAAAGTTTTTCGTCAAAGGAATCGTTCTTGGAAGTGTAAAAGGGTAATTGCCGTCGAATCCGATATTTCCCGGGAAATTTGTCGGGTGGAATAAAATTTAACAACGATAACTTACAAAGCTAAAGCTTGCCTTCAACATATCCAGTATGCTGAAAGCAGGCTTTTTTGCTGTTGATTGAGAGTGAAATTGGCTAATAGGGGAGAATACGATAAAATATAGATCAATCCAATTGATAAGTTCAACGGAAGAATGTAATGCGTGCATTAGTCTGAACAAGATTTAGTAGGCTGCTGAGGCAATCGTTCCCTATAACAAACTCTCGTTCGACTCAACTCTGAATCAGTGCTTGGAAGGTAGGATCGACCTTTCTGAACAAGGTCAAGACCACTGGTTCGTCTTGAAAGTGGTTGGAGGATGGTCAATTGCCAAGACGAGGTTATGCGGACACACGTTCCGTCCCTCTGGGGATGAATGTAAGCGAAAAAGGACCCAATTTGCAAGAATACCGGATTCTGTGTCCGCTCAAACCCGCTATGTGTGCTTTTGGACGGATATAACGGATCTGCTGAGGCTGTCGATTAACTGTGGACCGTTTTGACATGAATGGACAACAGCAGAGAATATAGATGATTTTTCAGATACATTTACGGAATCTGGGCGCAAATC
>JARBUQ010000507.1 GCA_029239545.1 Paenibacillus sp. | reverse complement strand
CGCTGACGCTGGCGGTCGCAGCCGCAATGGCCGCGGCGAGATCATGGCGCTTCGCAGCCATGTGATAGAGCGCGCCATGCGGCTTGACGTGCTGCAGGCGTCCGCCTTCGGCGTGGACGAACGCCTGCAGCGCACCGAGCTGATACAACGTCAGCTCGTATGCCTCCGCCGGCGAGATCGCGATCTCGCGCCGGCCGAAGCCCTGTAGATCGGGAAGGCCCGGATGGGCCCCGATCGCAACGCCCTTGCGCAAGCACAGCTTCACAGTGCTGCGCATGGTTGCGGGATCGCCTGCGTGGAATCCGCAAGCGATGTTGGCGGAGCTGACGAAGTCGAGGAGCTCTTCGTCACGACCAAGGCGATAAGCGCCGAAGCCTTCGCCCATATCACAATTCAAGTCAATACGCAGAATTCTCACTCCCAGTTCCTAAGTTCTTTCCTTCTTCATTTAGTTCCTCGATTCCACGGTTCCTCAACTCTTAACTCTTAGTTTCTTCAGTTCTCAGTTCTTCAGTTCTTCAGTTCCTCAGTTCTCAGAATCCTCCGTCTTCAGTTCTCAACTCTTTTGTCCACGATCCCGCGCCCAAGCCCGAACCCCAGCCTCAAGCAGCCGCAAATCCATCGCCTGCAGCAAGATCTGCTCCTGGGCTTCCCGGTGGCTGACTTCCCGGAAACGAAGCTTTCCGCCTGGCTTCACCTGAGCTATTAAGGGAAGATCGGCCGTGATGACATGCGCGATGCGCGGGTAGCCTCCGGTTGTTTGGCAGTCCGCCATCAGCAGGATGGGTTGTCCACTCGGGGGGACTTGAATCGTCCCTTGGACGACCGCTTCTGAGATCATCTCACTCGGTACACCTTCAGATCGTTCTAACTGCTTCCCTTCCAAACGATAACCCATTCGATCCGACTGCGCGGTAACGATATAGCTTTGAGCTAGAAAGCTGCTCACGCTTGCCTCGGTGAAAAGGGCAGCTTCCCTCCCATGTATGACTCTTACAACTGGATTTTCTTCATAGCCTGGACGAATAAATGCACTCACTGACCCTGGTTGGTGAAGATAAGCGTCTACTACGTCTTGTTTTACCGGCAACTCATCTCCCGCTTGTAGTGCTCTACCTTGGTGACCGCCTATGCCCGCACGTAAATATGTGCTTCTGCTGCCCATTACAGGTTTCACCTCGAAACCACCATACACGGCTAAGTAGGCTCTGCACCCCTTAACTGCATAATGAACATTTAACTGGTCTCCTTTACGGATCAAAAAAGGTCGCCATAGTGGCACTCGAATACCGTTCACATCAGCTTCCATATCAGCTCCGCATAAAGATAGCAGCATATCCTTCTGCGCAACCATGCTCGGTCCTAGCAGTGTCATTTCTAGAGCAGCTGCGCCCCTATCATTCCCAACGAGTATATTGGCCGTGCGATGCGCAAAGAGGTCCATGGGGCCTGATGTAATGACGCCATACTTCCGTTGTTCGTGCCGCCCCTCATCCTGCAAGGTTGATAATAATCCCGGCTTGACGACCTCAAAGCCCATTTCCCATGTTCCTCTCCTTTTCATATTGGAACCGATCTGGCGTGATGGATACAAATCTTACTTGATCTCCTACCTTCAGTAGAGATGGTGGATCGGATTCCGGACGAAATAAAGCCAGCGGGGTCCGACCAATCAAATTCCAACCGCCCGGCGTTTCAAAGGGGTAAATGCCTGTTTGAGCGCCGCCAATGCCTACCGAACCGACAGGTATCCTCGTCCGGGGTACCGACTTCCTTGGTGTAGCTAGCTGGTCATTCAATCCACCCAAATAAGGAAATCCTGGTGCAAATCCAATCATATATACTGGATAGATCTGTGCGGTATGCAGGCGCACGATCTCTTCCTTGCTAATACGATGATAGGCCGCGACATCCGCAAGATCCGGACCATAATCCTCACCGTAACAAACAGGGATATCAATAGTTCTCCCAGGCTCGTTAATATGAACCTCATTTGTATGCTCATAGTTATCCAAAAGATGTTGTATATGTAGGAAAACAATGTCATAGGGGAGTAACGTATTCGTCAAGCTGGCGCGTCCATTTTTCCGGACGGTTCCCTCTTCAGAATAATGGTTGTAAACCTGGAAGCTGTCATAATAAATCGTGATTGTTGTATATGCCGTTACGATTTCGATAAAACCTTCAAAACGATTATTCTCAAGGTAAGCTGTTAACTGACGCACTCGATTCAGAATGGATAAATCTATATCTGCACCAAGCCTAATCACAATAGCCGAATCTCCAAGCATGTGACATTCGTAAGAAAACTTGGTCATGCAAACAATTGCTTTTTGAGCCAATTCGCACATAGTTCAGGCCAAATGTAAGCTTCCTGATGATCATCAGCTATTCCAATACCATGACGCCCGCTCTCAAAAACGTGCAGATCAAAAGGCACTTTATGACGGCTAAGCGCCCCTGCAAAAAGCAAACTGTTCTCGACGGCAACGGCAGCATCATCAGCAGTATGCCATAGAAAAGTCGGTGGTGTATGCGCTGTTACTTGTTGATCATTGGATAGCAGCGAGACCAACTTCTCATCCGGTGTTTTTCCGAGTAAATTAAGCTTTGAACCTTCATGTCCATACTCACTGGAGAAGGTAATAACGGGGTAACACAGCACCATCACATCGGGACGACTGCTTTGTCTTTCGATCGGATCGACGGATTCCTGATCCCCTGCATCGTAATGTGTACCGGCTGTAGAAGCTAAATGTCCACCTGCAGAGAAGCCCAGAATACCAATGCGGTTCGGATCGATTTGCCATTCTTCAGCATGATGCCTTACTGTTCGAACTGCCCGCTGTGCATCTTGGAGTGGAACTGGGTGTTCGTAGGGAGCTACGCGATAATTCAAAACAAAAGCTGAAATCCCAAGTCCATTTAACCATTTGGCAATGGGCTCTCCCTCATGATCAGCACGCCTACCGTAGCCTCCTCCGGGACATACTATAACTGCAGAGCTCAGCCCTTCCTTAGACACAGGGTATAAAGTCAAACTCGGACATCCTTGGTTATATTCACCTATGCTATCCTTGGATGCTCCAGGCCATAATTCAATCGTTTTTATCATACTCAATGTGAAACCCCCTATTTTCATTTTCGTACTAAGTTAATAATATCGAATCTCAATCAAGTAGCAATAGTCTATTTTACAAAAAAAGGAGATGATCTTCATGATAGTAGCTACAACAGAAAACATCGCAGGCTATGAAGTCACGGAAGTGTTGGGCAGTACATTTGGGGTCGTCGTGCGAGCCAGAGGGATTGGCGGCGATATTCTTGCCTCTCTAAAGGGACTTGTCGGCGGGGAAGTCACACAGTATACCCAGATGGTAGAAGACGGGCGAAAGCAAGCCATGGACCGATTAGTCAAAAACGCCGCAGCTATGGGCGCTGATGCAATCGTAATGATGCGTTT
>JARBUQ010000506.1 GCA_029239545.1 Paenibacillus sp. | reverse complement strand
TCCTTTATTTGTCACTATGTAGGAGCTTCGACAGCGATGGCTAATCCGAATATTAGTGATGATTTATACCGGGGGAATGGAGAAGCCGTGAAGGTTGAGCGAAGCGAGGGCGGCGGGCCATGTGGCACCGAGTACGATACTGCTGTTCATTAGATGGGGATTTATCAGTTTGATTTATAATCATTTTCAACCTTGACGCTTTAATATCAGCTTTGATAAGCTTACAAGAAGTGTTATCATACGCTCTCGAAAAGAAGGTGAACAGGAATGTGCAACCAGATCGAATATTTGGCGGAAGTTGTTCGGACGATTAAATTCACACCGGTGCTGAACGGGACCAGTCTGCCCTTCGGAATGGATACGGATCAGCACATTCTTACACTTATTGGACAGAGTATGTAAAGGTTAGTTATACGTCTCGCGGCGCTATCAACCTGACATTCTAACTCATCCTCAAGCTGTGGAGTGCTGCTCCATGGCTTTTTATTATGCAATGGAAAAGGATGAGGACGATGCAATATCAGGCTAAGCTTGCTGCTAATTTGCCGCTATTTTATGTATATACGATTTTGAACAATTTTATATTAGATCGGGCGATCTGGATGCTCTTCTTGCTGTCGAGAGGCTTCTCGCTATCACAGATTGCGCTCATTGAGTCAGCGTATCATTGCATGAACTTTCTGTTCGAGGTTCCAACTGGCTATGTTGCGGATCGATATGGCAAACGTGCGAGTCTGTTGGTTGGGCAGGCTGTTGCCGTGCTTTCTTCTGGGCTGCTTTTGTGGGGGAACCATTGGACAGTTATTGTGTTAGGATTCATGCTTGGCGCCTTGGTGGGTACGTTCCAATCCGGTGCGACCAGCGCGTTGGTGTATGAGACTCTTAAGCTTCTCGGCAAGGAACAGCAGTTCAAACGCTACAATTCACATCTAATGGCCGTGATGCTGGTCGCATTAGGAATAAGCGGCATGGTTGGCGGCGCGGTATCTGAGGTGGATTGGGCGTGGGTGTATTTTGGCAAAGTCGTGCTCAGCCTGCTCTCCTTCGCAGTTGTGTTGTTTCTTACAGAACCGCATACCGAGGAAGCGATGGCTGCAGGTATGGCTGGGGAGACGAAGTATTCTTTTATGAAGCAGCTTGGAACAGCTTACGCTTACGCCAGAACGAGCAAGGCATTTCTGACTTTGAGCGTATTTGGTGCCATTTTGTACTCGATGTCGTGGTCGATCGCTTTTTACAGTCAGGTGGTCTTCCGGGATATTGGTCTGAACAACTCCACCATCGGGTTGATCAATGGGCTGGAGACATGGGTGTCGGCGGCTGTTGCGGGAGTTGCTTTTATAGTGGAGCGTTGGCTGCGCCCAAGAGGAACGATTCTTTTCACAGGCATTGGATTTATCCTTTTCCTCATTATGTTCTCTATATCGTCGACTTCGGTCCAAGTGCTGGCTGCTTTTTTTCTCATGGCCATTGTAATCAGTTATCTGGAGCCGCTTCTGGAGGCGTATCTGAATGAGCTGCTGCCTTCTGCGATCAGGGCGACGATGCTGTCTGTATTCAGTATGTTTATTTCCATCGGGATGATGATTACTTTCTCTGGTATCGGATTTCTTGCGGATTGGACCGGTTTATCTGCGGCGTTGAAGCTCATATTAATGGGCTGGGTGCCTCTATGTCTGGCTGCTATAGGGTTGGCGCTCAAGTTTAACCCGAAGAAATGAGAGTTTGCTTCTCTGGGGATGCAATTGTAACCTTTTTCCTATTTATCCGTCTGAGATGTATGAGGTTGTTTAGTGAGGGGATGAGTAGGAGTGAGAGTGGTAATAGCGTTACTGGCGGCGATTGTATTCCTGGTAACCTCGAACAGTACGGTGCACGGATTATCTTGCGCTCCGCCTAAGTCAGCCATTGATGAATTCAACAAGAGCGAGTATGTATTCAAAGGGAAAGTGGCAGACAAAAGGAATACTAAATCGATAGAAGGCACTCTGGTACAGTTTCAAGTACAACAAATCTGGAAGGGGCCCGAGCCTGTTGCGGAAACCATAGAGCTGTATGAGAGTAATATGTGGTTAGAATTCGAGAACAATACGGAATATCTTATCTATGCGAGTACTGACTTAGACGGTAAGCTGCGGGGGAACCTGTGCGGAAGATCCCAAACCTGGGAAAGGGCCAAGGGAGATGTAGCCTCTTTCGGGAAGGAGGGAGTTCTTGTCCAAGCTTCCGAAGGATTGGGTGGTCTGAGCGGATGGGTCAAAGCTATCCTTGGTGCTGTAATTGTGCTGGGACTTGCTGCTGCCTGGAGGTTCGGATCGAGAAGGAACTGAATAGAATAAGATCGACATGTGGCTGCCCGCGGGCAGTTTTTGCGTGTTGGGCAGCTCGCATATAAAAGAACTAGGCGTAACGCTTGCCGGTCGTGACAGTGAACTTGACTGATGAACTTGAAAATGAACTTGACGATCGGCAAGAAGAGGGATAGCATGGAAGTAAAGTTATCCCTTTTACTGGAAATTACGGGCCTGGTAGCCTGCGATTTCACCAACAAACGGCTTTGTAGTTGTTCTTTATCTTGGCAATCTCTCTGAGCTCGTCCACAACAGCTGATGAAGGTTCTGAACGACAATGTATTCATTGCTATCATGAGCAACAACTCGGTTGGAATTCGCTTTTGATTTTTTTTCAGGGGGCGCATCGAAATGAAAAACAGATGGCTGCACATGCGTTTTCCAAATACGAGCAGTGTTTTTTTCAAGCTCTTAAGTTCATTTATTGTTTTGATCTTGTTTCCGATCCTTATCTTTGGAAGTCTGGCTTATTTTCTTTTCTCGAATGCGCTTCAAGAGGAAGTGAAAAAAAACAACGAAATATTGTTGAAGCATGTTTTTGTCAACATCGAGCAAAAAATGGAAGAGATCAGGCAAACTGTGTATCAACTTTCACTGACCGCTGATGTCGATTCCGGCAATCCATCTAAACTGCTTGACGTTTCCAAAACGTTAAATCGCATCAAGGGTACGCAATCTTTTATTGACGATGTATACGTTTTCTATAAGGATACGAATTGGATTATCACGGAGTCGGGTTTATTTTATCCGGATTATTTCTTCGACTACGTATATAAATCCGAAACGAATGATCAAGAACAACTGATGCAGAAGTTGCATGATAGAAATCTCTTTCGAGATCTGGGCACCTTCAAACTAACAGATGGGTCTGGCAACCGTTATATCGTTGTATTATCGTCGTTTCCCCTTTACAACAATGGGATCAGGGGGACTATTGTCGTCTTAATTAATGAGGAAAAGTTTACATCCATGATGAATTCCGTGAATCCATCGGAAGCTCAAACCGGATTTTATATCTTAAACGATCAGCTTCAAACGATCATTGAATCAGATACAAACCATATAAATGAACAATTCTCGGAATGGAAAATGCAGGAATTTTTGAATGAGACGGTGGCCGAAAGCCCTGC
>JARBUQ010000037.1 GCA_029239545.1 Paenibacillus sp. | reverse complement strand
CAACCGGCTGCTCCAATCCAGTTGAGGATCACCGGCACGATCTGGTTCGGCACGCCAATACCCGCTGTAGTTCCCGCAGGAATATAAATGCCTCGGCAGCCGTAAAGCTTACGGGCATTTTCGCGAAAATCGTCCATCAGTCCCTCGTAATAACGGAACAAGGATGCCGTCAATTTGCCCAGACCGCCGACGTGCGCATGCCAGTACATCATTTGGATATTTTCATTAGCCATGTTATGGCTCCACACAAGCCGGTAATCCCCTCCCCATAGTCCATACAGACCGAAGGGTTCGGCTTGCTCGTCAGCGGCCGTACCGCTCAGGAACAAATACCTGCCGAACGCCCACATCTTACGTACTAGCGCCAAAGGGGCTTCTCCCTGATACGCATCCAACAGCAGTTGTTCATTGGAACGAGAATCCAGCTGTGCGTCGTCCAGCTCCAGAGAAGCGGAGCGGTACAAAGGCCGATGCAGCGCTATGTGACGCTGCAGCAGCCTTTCGTAGGTGGCTGCTGGGGCAAGCTCGGCCAGTTCAAGCTTCAGCCGGGCCCAATCCCTGGACCTTTCGCCGTGAACAAACACCTTTACCAGTACAAGTACACGGCGGGTCCTATCGAAACAGATTAGGCCTTCCTTCGTTTCGACGTGGCCCCCTTGCGGAATGATTCGGAGAACCGCACCGAAATCCGTTCCATCGTCGTTCGTTGCGGCATACCAAGCAAAAGTTTCGTCGGAGCCGGCTTCCACCGATTGCTCCAGTTCCTTGAACTCCGGTGTATCCGCCCAGCGATCGCTTGGGTGAAGTATCAGACCGATCTCGCCCGTTACAAGTCCATCGCCGCTGCCTTCAATCTCATAAACAACCGCATCGTCGGCACGAGAAACGAACAGCTTTCGCTCAAAGCGGCAAGCGCCGTCTGTCCAGCAGACGGTTACTTCGCCGCTGTCCATTTCCAGCGTCCGGCTGTATTCGCGAAAGGCGCTGCCGCAGGGCATAGTCAGCTTGATCGCAGCCAGCGGAAACCGAGAAGCAAGACGCGTCCCATAACCATGCCCTTTCAACGCATCAGCCAGCTGCCAGCTGGCTTCGGCATAGCGTTCCTCATCCATGAGCTCCCGGGTCCGGGAAAGTGTGCCGCTCACATCCGGCAACTCATCCTTGTGCCCCCAATGCCATAGCTGCGCATGATTGAGCAGCACCGTCTCTTCCTCCACGCCGCCAAATACGGACGCGCCTAATACGCCATTGCCGGAGGGAAGCGCTTCGCGCCACATATTCCGCCACCAAGAGGCGGGGTAATTCATAATAAGCCTATCCCCGTGTTGTTGGTCTATTTGCTCCGGCATCTGTTTCAAGTCTCCCTATAAATTCCAGCTTTTTAGCCGTCCTGTCCCATCCAGTCCTACACGCACTTGATGTGAGTCGTTCTATATCCCGCGCAGCCTCTCGATTTCGATGCTTGCCAGCAGCAGCGGTGCTACGCCCATCAGCACATCGCTGACGATCGCTTCGCTTATATAGTAGTCAAACGAGCCGTCACGATATTTACGTCCGCCAAGCCCTGCCCCATGACAAATGCCATGCAGGTGCACACCCTTTTCATCCTCCGTAACGAAACGCTGCAGGATGCCTTCGTACGCGCGTTCCACGACCCGCCGGTCGATCTCAGCCAGATAGCGTAACCGAATGCCCTTGGCTAACGCATACGTAAGCATGCAGGAGCCCGATGCCTCCAAGTAGTTGCCTTCACGGCCGTTGCAATCCAACACCTGAGCCCATACTCCGCTCTCCTGGTCCTGAACGCGTACTACCGCATTCGCCATTCGCTCGAAGATGCCCATAAGCTGTCCACGCTTCGGATGACGAACTGGGAAATGCTCAAGCGCATCAACGAGCGCCATCGCATACCAGCCCATCGCGCGTCCCCAAACATGCCTGGAGCGCCCTGTGCTGCGATCGCACCAACGCTGCTCCCCGCTCTCATCCCAGGCATGATGCAGCAGTCCCGTCTGCGGGTTTCGCGTGCGCCGTTCAATAAGCAGCAGCTGATGCGCAGCTTCATCGAACCATTCGCTTTCATCGAACGTCCTGGCGTATTCGGCCATGTACGGTGAAGACATGTACAGGCCGTCCAGCCACATTTGATACGGATATATTTTCTTATGCCAGAACCCGCCCTCGTTTGTCCGCGGTTGACCGATCAGCTGGTCGGCAAGCAGCCGAGCGGCCTTCTCGTACTTCGCCTCGCCCGTTTCTCGCCACAGCCGCAGCAGGTTTTTACCTTTATTAATATGATCGAGATTGTAATCCTCCAAAGTATAGCCCTGAATCGAGCCATCCTCTTGGATAAATACATCCATTTGGCGTTTAACGAACTCATGGTACTTGGCCTGACCGGCCCAATCACCGAGTCGGCCGATGGCCGTCAGCGCCATGCCGGCAACATATCCCCACTTATTTGCGATATGCGGATGCAATCCGCCTTGGCACAACGACAGGATTGTCTCGGCAACCTTGATAGACATAAACTCAGTGTTATTGATGATTGTTGCTGTTTGCATCTTCACTTCACTTTCCTCCCTGTCTACACTGTGAATTGCGGCAAAACTCTGAAATCATTCGGAAGCTCAACCAGATACAGATTCCCATAGCCATTCTTGTCGCTGGTGAACAGCAGCCGCTTGCCTTCCGAATCAAACCGCGGGTGAGCATGCACCTTCTGCGAGTGGAAGCTGCAGCGCAGCTCGCACAGCATACGCGGACCTTCATACACGCCGTCAATTTTGCGCCAAAGGCTAAGTGTCTTCACAGCGCCCTTGCCGTCAACGATCGCCTGCCCCAAGCCATCCGCGTATCCATGCCATGTATCGAAGGCGAACTCTGTCTCCTCCATTCCTGTATTGTCATAATGGATGCTGCCGAAGAAGTTGGTGCCGTTCAAGCGGAAGCCGTGATAGCCGATTGTTACTCCATCTGGGTAAAAAAACTCATGGCCCACCTTTTCTTCAGGCTCAAGCCGTTCTCGAATTTTCCATGCTTCTCCAGTGCGTAAATCCAGACCCCATATTCGGTGATCGACTAGATGCCACGGCCCTTCATGGCAAAACGTCATGAGCCAAGGCTCCTTTGGAGATGTATTGATATGGGTAATAAACCGATTCGCCTCATACACCTTCTCTGCGCCGCCTTCATGGGCATCGATGCGTACGATCATGCTGTGAGGAGCAGCCTCCATCAGTTCCCGGTGGCCGACATAGCCGTTGCCCAGATCAAGACGGATGCGATGTGACAAGTCCTCCTGTACGCAGGTCATGACGAACAAGCCGTCGGCTGTCGCGCTCGCATTGCCAAGATGATAACCCTCCGGAGCTTCATAGCGAAGCTCCTCCTCCAGCGAATTCAGGTCTAGCCGAACGAGACAGCGCCCGACTTTGATGAACGCTGCGCTGCCGTCTGGCAGCAGACAAGCGTCTAGAAAATCGTTGTCAGGGTAATCCGTCAGTTGGGTCATAAGTCCACTTTCTATGTGCATACTATACAGATTGGTGCTGTTTCCCCTATCCGAAATGAACAACAAACGCTGTCCTTCGTCATACCAACCGCTCTCGGTAAAATATAAATGATGACTATGTGCTTTATAATCGGTCAATTGAGTGACTTCAAGCCCTGTCAGCCTATCGATGTATGACTTTCTTTCTGAGGGCCATATTGTTCCTTTAGCCATGCTCTCGCCTCCTCTGGCAAACCTTCTATCTGCCTGATTGTTGGACTGCCCAACTTTTTACAGCCAAGGCTTCAACCCTTCCCACTTCACCGACCAGCTTCCGTCCTGCGGGAAGCCTTGGTTATGACCGTCCGGATTACCTTTCCAGCCGCAGGCCATCATCGCCACAGCTGTAAGCAATCCGCCGTTACCCGGCAAATAAGCTGACAGGCCAGGACGCTGATAATTATGACCATTGGTCAAATAAGTGTTCTTAGTAGCATCCATCAGCAGGAAATCGACCGCCAAATCGGGTTCCCCCAGTCTTGCCGCCGTCATGGCGCACATCGGGAAGTCCCAGCCCCAGGCCGAGCCCCATTTCCATACTTCCTTGACCTTCAACAGAGTGTTCAGCATGACCTTTCTATCGATCAGCGTACCCGGCAGGATACCAAGTGCCCCCAGCATTGACGGATGGTCGTGATTTTTGGCCGTGAAGGTATCAGGGCACAGCTCATGAGCAAGATAAACGCCATCTGCCTGCGGAGGCTCGGCCATCGCCCCGGCGACTTCCGCCCACCGAGGATTAGCCGGTATTTGCAGACGCTCTGCCCAGTTAACGGCAATCTCTAGTCCGTACTTCCAGTATTCCAGCTCGTACGGCGGATTTTTGCTAGCCTGTAAAGGGTGGCATTCCTGTGCCGGGATCAATGGCGGCCCCAGATCATAGACGCGCTTCTCTTCATCCAGATGCGCGAAGGAAACCATAAAATCTGCCGCCTCAAACACAATGTCGCGGAACCGCTCCAGCGTCGATTGGGTCGGATCCGCTTGGTAAATTAGCTCGGCAAGCGCCATAGGATGCGGCTGCTGCCAGATCAGACCCGGAGCGACCGGAGATGGGCAAGGCTTGCCGTCGAAGCCGACCATCTTAGGCCAACGCGCCCCTTCATAGCCTTGAGATTGTGCCAAGACACGAGCGACCGGCAATATGTCAGAATACCAGTCCATGCTCTTCAGCAGATAGCTCTCCCGGCCCCATAACGGAAAATGCGAGGCGTGCCACCAATGCATCTCCAGATGGGACTTGCCAAACCAGCTGTTGTACATGAAGCCGGTCTCCTGCGGCGGCAATGAGCCTCCGCTATGCATCGCGCACAGAAACTGTGATAGCACAACGCGGCGTTCTAGCTCATACGCTCTCGGATCAGCGCTTCCAGAGAAATCCATCACCGCGCCGTTCATCCAAAATGCCTCCCAATGGCTCTCGCTGGCTGCCAAGATATCACTGACCGATGCCGTTTGCGGTATCTGAGCCGCAAAGCCTATGGCGCATTCCAGTACTTCGCTTTCTGTGCCCGGCAGCAGCGTGAACTCGTGCGCAGCGGTCCGTTCCAGACTGCCCGCGCTCCATGCCCAGCTGACCTTATAGCTGTCCTCATCCATGCTGCGTTCCAGATCAGCCCTGTTTTCACCAGCAGCTCTCAGCTCTGTCCGATGTCTATCGTCATGGCTCCAGTCCGGGAAAATAGCCTTGGCCCATGCCGTATGGGTCATATCCGGCGCCGGAAAACGAATAAACATCTGCAGCCGTCCTTGTTCGATCAGCGGCGATTCCGCACGCACACCGACGACGTCCGATGTCGGATGGCACGCCGTCGTCACGCGGACCGGCACACCCTGAACAGCGAATTCACTGGTCAAAATCCCCTTCCACAGATTCAGTCTTTGGCGAATATCCGTCACATCACTTGCTTGCGCCTCTGCTCCTGATCCCAGGAAAAACCGGAAGGAAATACGGCCGAGCTGCAGACGGTGCGGGTTCTGCCGAAGCCAGTGATAAGCTTCCGCTTTGTCTCCCGGCTTCATTGGATACCCGACCGAGCGGCCGTAGGTATCAAACATTTGATAGTCGGCATCCTTTTCGGTGAATCGTTCGTGTCCGCCTGTATAATGCCAACCCCAATTAGACTGTGTGCCTAACGGCACCTCATATTGCTCCGGGAAAGTCTGAAGGCCGGTAATGTCGGCACTGAAAGCGAATTCCCCATTACCAACTGAGAAGGGGGACACCGAGTCCAACTTGTTCAATTCCGGTTGATGGCGTTCTACGATCTGTCGTCTGTCCATGATTCCTCCTTGGCATATGAAACCCGGCCCGAGAACACCTGTTTATTCAAGCAGAGAGTCCATCCGGGTTCTCATCATATCCCGGTACTTGCCCGGGGTAATATCCTTATATTTGCGAAAGCTGCGGATAAAGCTGTTCTCATGCTGGTAACCGACCATCAGTGCAATATCCGAAATGCGGTTATCCGTTTTGAGAAGCAGCTCCGCCGCTCGTTCCATACGTAGCTGGGTCAAGTAGTTATAAATCGTCTCACCCGACTCCTGCTTGAACACCTGACTAGCCAGACTGCTGCTGATCCCGATCGATTCGGCAATCTCCGGAATGCCGATCGGCTCGCTAAGATGCTGCTTCATATAGTCAATCATGCGATGGCACATAATAAAATCCTTGCTCTCAATAAGCCTATGAAATCGTTCAGCTATCGGAACGATCCAGCTGGTCATCTCGCTCTGAACATCGTCCAGATGCAGCGTATCGAACCGTTCATAGATCGGATCGGCGGCCCCTTCGGCGGCCGGCCGAAGCTCTTCGATACGTTCTACGGCCGTCTGCAGGAAGGAGACAGCCTCGGAAGGATACCCATATTGACCGCGGATATGTCGGACCATCCGTTCTATCGCATCCTGGGATTGCTGCTGATCGCCCGCTTCGATTGCGTTAATCAGGTCATTAAGCACTCCCTCATTCGGAAGAAGCTCTTTGACTTCGTGCCCCGATACCTCATGGAATGGGATCACCTGTCCATAGCCTTGGTACAACCGGTAGGTAAGTGCATTCTCTGCTTCCAGCATCGCCTGCTTCAATCGGGCGATATCTGTCTGAGTGGTGCTAATCCCTGCCGAAATGCTGAATTTCAGCAGGCGGCAAACAACTTCAATCGATTCCGCCAGCTTTTTCTCCAGCTGTTCTCCGCCGCCAAGCGGCTGCAGCAGAATGGCTGTCTTGTCCTTACCGAAATCTGTGCAAACAATCCGCCATTCCCGCTCGAACAGCTCTGCGACAATGTTAGCTAAGGCAAATTTCAGCAGAGACCGATCTCCGCCTAAGTATATTTGTGACCACTCATCATAACGATCAATCGACAAGACGACCACCGTCACCGGCGCCTCCGTCCACTCCCCAAAGTACCGGATCCACTTCTCCCCAATGTCTCTTTTACCGGTCAGGTTGCCAATATAGATGTCATAGAGCATCTTAGAGGACGCCTCGGACATCGTCTCCCTGACGAGCTGGGACAGATGTGCGTGATTGCTGAGCAGTTCGCCGGTCAGCTTCTCCAGATCAATGCCCCCCGAAACGTTGGCCTTGCGATCGTAGGTGCTGAACAGCTGCTTCAGCCTGCGGACCGGGCGAAAAGCCGCCGCATTGATATAGAAGATCGTCACGCCGCCAAGCGCGAGTGCGGCGATGGATACTAGCAGTGTGGCATTACGAATCTTTTTCGATTTAGCCAACAAGCTGTCCTGTACAACGATGGACACATACTTCCATCCCGTCACCGGCGACTTGAGCTGATTAACCAGCAGCTTGCGATTTTGATAGGTTATGTCGCCGCTGCCGTCCTCCTTCAGCTTCCCCAGTTCCTGCCGGATCGTCTCCTGATCGAAGGCATAATTCGAGACGGAAAACAGCACCTCGTCGTGCTCGTCAATGATATAGCGCATTCTGTTCAAATTGTTCATAACCGGCGGATTCAGCTTGGCGAAAAGCTCCTCGTCCTTCAAATTAACGGCAACAATTCCCTTGAATTCGCCCTGAATCATAATTTTGCGAAAAAGCGCAACCTCCGAGCCCTTCCCGCCTGCGCCTTCGGGCACCTGACGCTTCTTGATGATCCTCAGCTTGTCATTAAATTCGCCCGCTACGCTGACCCATTCCGAGTCGATAAACGTAAGCTTGCTAGAGCTGTAGCCTTGCGGAATCGAGATGAAGCTGCCCCTGGCGATATCATAGACATAAATGCTTTTGATATACTTGGAATTGCCGATAAGAGTCGACAGCAGCTGATACAGCTCTGAGATATTTGCATACGAATTCTGGACCTCATTTGTTAGAAAATTGTAAATATGATCGTTAAGCGCTACTTTGATCGCCACTTGATCGCTTTCATTGATAGAGTCATCTATCACATTCATATTGAGCTGCAGCATTTGGCGCTGAGGTTCACTGAGCTCCTCCTGCAGCACCGACTTCGATGTATAATACGAGGTCAAGCTGACGGCCAAAATAATGAGGAAGACCAATACGGTCAGAATCAGTACGAGCCTGGCTTGTGTATGGGCCAAATTGTTTTTCAGCCATTTTTTGAGGGTTTGCATCACGTTAATATCCACCTTCTACTAGGATCTTTTCATTATAGCGTGATCCGTCCCCTCCTGACACGCTCCAACCGGATCTCCTGTCCTCACTTCCCCGACCCTATTCAGCCTTAAGTGCCCAAATACGCTTTCATTCGCTGTGTCTCGACGCCGGCGAGCAGCACGATACCGATGCCATGCGTATCGTTCAAATTCCAGCCCAGCTCGTGCTTATAATAAGCGTGGGAAAAAGACCAACTGGAGCCTTTGCAGACGCCGTACAGGTTGCCATGCTTGTCGATAGCCCGCTCGCATTGGCCCTGCCAACCGGTCAGCACCGCATGGACATACGGCTCGGGGTCAACCAGCCAGCCGTGGCGAACGCCAAGCGCGAAGCTGTAAATGAACATCGCGGTGCACGAAGATTCCTCATAAGACTCGGGATCCGTCAGTACCTGATGCCACAAGCCATGTTTACCCTGCAGTCTCAGGTAGCCTTCGGCCAACTCGCGGTAAAAATCAAGCACAGCCGGGTAGCTCTCATGAGTCTGCGGCAGCACGACTAACAGCACGGCCAGTGAGAAGAATACCCAGCCATTCCCCCTGCCCCAGAAAGTCTGAGAACGCTTGCCGATGTTCACATCGTACACATGCGACATCATTTTTTCTGCCGGCATATATAAATACTTCTTGTACAGCAGAAGCTGACGGGCGGCTTCATCCATATAAAGCGGATCACCGGAAAGCTCGGCATACCTGCACAGAAATGGAACGCTCATATACATATCATCGCACCACATGGTGTTGTGCATACTCGGCGATACACCGATCCTGCGATATAACGCGCCGTCTTCCATACGGTCCTGGACATTCATAATATAGTAAGCTATGTCGTCGGAAACCTTGCGCAAACCCTTCAACGGTCGGAGCCGGTCAGCCAGAATAGCCAAAGCGCCGAAGGAGCCGCAATCGTCAAGGCTGTCGATATGCGACAGCTGGTTATTCAAACCGGCCGCGCCGAAGCGCTCCCGATCCCATTTCGAGTAATCGTAGGTCGCTGTCGCAAATTCAACATGCCGCGTAACGTAATCGGCCAAGTCGCTGCGCTCCAGCAGCTTGCTCGTCTCCAAGAGCCCATTCAGCGTGACGCCAAGCGGATAGTTCCAGCGGCCGAACAGCTCATTCTCGAGAAAGAGCCGTACATGGCCCCCTCGTTGGCCGGTCGTCCAGAAGAGAGCCTCTTGCCCACTGGCCGCCACTCTGTCCATCGTCAAATAATCGGCGGCATCGACCGCTGATCCTGCAGGGAACGGACCTAGGAAGAGCCACTTCCCTTTGTAGCCGTGCACTATGCGAGCAGCAGCCAGCCTAGCTTCTCTCGAAAGCTCGCATATGGAGAAGCCCCAGCCCTGCTCATCACATAGGCAGTGTGCGATAAGGTCGCTGCTTCCGGGCATAACGTCTAATACAAGGGAGAAATCCCCCGGTTCATGAACGCTATGCAGTTCTTTTCCATTCCATAGGAATCTTAAGGGACCGTAGGCGGCACCAGCCAGCTTTATGCGCTTCATCGAGGCGGTCAAGTTGATGACTGTCGTCCATGCGAAAGCTTCCATTCCTGGCTGAAGTCCGTACAGCTGCTCCATACAGACCGTTTCCTGACTCCGCTGCTCCCTCACGGGCAGCCACTTCATCCCTGTAGATGCTTCCGTAAGGGATATGGCCGGTATGGGCTCCAGCGGAATATCCACCGGAACTGTATATATCCAGCCCTCCTCGCCTTCCCGCTCCTCGGACGGGGTCAGGAAGTGAAAGGGCTTGTTTTTGCGGCTGCCTGTGCCGAATTCCGCTCCGCAGCTCCCTTGCGCGTTCCTGCCCAGCTCCAGCACAAAGTGATTCCACCCTCGCGTCAGATCGATCTTAAGCTTCAATGCCTGCTCACCAGCGCCTTCCTCCTCCGTTGATGAGCCAAAGCGCTTCTGCCCATTGTGATACAAACGGACCGGACCGAAGCAGCGAAGCAGGAAGACAAACGGCTGCGGTTGATCGATCCACAGCTTCGCCCAAGCGTAAACGCGCTGGCCTTCATCCATATCCGGGAACATTCGTTCAATTGGAAATTGATATAAATGATCCTGCTGCTTGCGAATATCTCCGGAGCGCGTAACCCGGTAAACAGGACCATGCGGCGGATGATCGCCGACATACCGCTGTGCAATTGCCGCCAGAACATGCGGGATACTGCTGCTATCCGTCTGTGAAGCCATACTTTCCATTGGTTCAAAATATCGGCCGCTCATTGCTCTCTGCCTCCATTACCGCCTAGTATTTCTTCAATCGTAATCGGACGATGCTCTTTCACGGAGCGCCATACCGCTTCACCTGTCGCCACTGAATAAGCCCCATCCTCCGAGCCCGATAAGATACGGTAAGGTCGTCTGGGATCTTCCCCCATAAACAGGTCTTCCAGCAGCAGAGGATCTCCGCCGCCGTGGCCGCCCTCCCGGTGCACGACATGGATTGTCTCCTTCGAACCGAACAATGGGAAATAGTCGATCGTCTGCACGGGTGTAGGGAACGGTGTTCTGCCGGGCATATGATACTCCACCGACTCCAGACGTCCTTTCGTCCCATTAATAGCGAGACGGTATCCCTCGTACGGCAGCGAGAAATTGACGGAATAGCTGAGCAGCGCGCCTCCGTTGTACTTTACTGTTGCGGTATAAGTATCCTCAATATCGATCTTCGAATCGAAAATGCACTGATCGGGACGATAATCCGAATAGGGAAACGTCTTCTTTACAGCCTCGAGCGCGCCTAAATGGTCGTCTGGCACACGGATGTTCTTACTGCGTGAATTCCAGCGCGAGTAATAGGAGCAATCCTCTGTATACTCACAGGTGCTGCAGAATCGGCCATCTTCCTTCTTCGGATTCGCTTCCCCTTCAGCGCCGTAGTAATTCAAGGCCCCGTAGGCAAAAACCTCAACAGGCTTTTGATTGATCCACCAGTTAACCAGATCGAAGTGGTGGGTGCATTTGTGTATGGACAACCCGCCAGACAGCTCGCGAACCCGATTCCACCGTTTGAAATAGCTGGAGCCGTGATACGTATCCAGATACCAATTCAGATCAATCGATGTAATCCGTCCCAGCTTGCCTTCCATAACCATTTCCTTGATTTTTGTATGGATCGGAGCATAGCGGTAATTAAATGTAACAATAACAGAACCCTTGCTTGCCCGTTCCGCCTCCATGACACGACGGCTGTCCTCTCCTGTCGTGACCATAGGCTTCTCGGTTATGACATCGAGATCGCGCTGTAGTGCGGCAATCAAATATCGAGCGTGGGTATCGTCACGGCCTGCTACGATGATGACATCCGGGCGCGTCTCATCAACCATCCGGTTGAATTCAAGCTCACCATACGTCTGCACATCCGCATGCTCCGGGTACCTCGAGCGGTATAGGTCGAAGCGCGCTGGGTCGTGGTCAAGCAAACCGACCAACTCGCAGCTATGGGCGAATGTGGTCAGGATCGGCTTGGCAAACATGCCTAGCGCTCGTCCGCTTACTCCACAGATCGCATATCTTTTTTTCATATAGGAACATCCTCTCTTCCGTTCGCAAATGTATAGGATGCTGCTCCCTTTGCGGCATGGGCTGCACGCTGAGGCAGCAAAGCCGGCAAAAATCTGCCGGCGAGCCGCAGTTTGCTTATTTTTTCACCTTGGCATACCACTCCTGAACACGCTTGGTAACTTGATCTCCTCCGGCTTTTTTCCATCTGTCTACGAACTCGTCGAACTTCTCGATCGGCATGTCGCCAATGATGATTTTCGTCAAATACTCCTGAAAAAGCTTGTGCGATTGAACATCTGGAAAGCCTTCATATACCGTATTCGGCAGGCCGTCTCCAGCAATTCGGCGTGCATCAGCCGTGCTGACGATGAATATATCCTGGACCATCTTCTGTATATTCTCTGGGAGCGTTTCCTTGATACGGATGTCCATGTCCTCTTTCGTCGTAAGATTACGCATACCGAGCGCAAGCGGCCGGCTATCCTCTGGCGGGAGCAAAACCTTCTTACCGTTCACGACTTGGTGCTGAATCCCCTCAATACCGAAACGGCTGAAATCGTCGTTATTTTTATCATAGAAAAAGTCCAACAGTTTTAGAGAAGCTTCCGCATTTTTTTGGGAAGCAGCAGGAATCATCCATTCCGGCTCTCCCATGCTTTTTTGTGTTACGAAGCCTTGGAAGCCTTCTACCTTAGGTATCGGCATACCGACGATATAGGCGTTGGGTGCTCCCTTCAGCATTGCGGTATAGCGATCACGAACATTGGCGGGCAGATGGTACCAGCTGCCGACCAGATTGTTGTTGATTTTGGCCTGCCAGACTTCTCCTTTATTAAGGAAGGTTTCATTGTCCAGCAGCTTCTCCACATACAGCTCACGGATAAAGCGGATGGCGGCCTTCATGTTCGGGGTGATGCCCGCATACTGAATCTGCCCATCATACACGTCCCACTCCGGGCTGCCTTCCCACATTGCGACCCCATGCATCCCGAACAGGTGGTCCATCCATTTGCCGAATTCGCGTCCGGAGGTCGGCAGCTCGTCTTTGATTCCATTGCCGTTCGGATCCTTATCGCGGAACGCCCGCAGGACGTTCTTATACTCCTCTGCTGTCTTCGGCATAGGAAGTCCTACCTTGTCAAGCCAGTCCTTGCGGATCATAGGCGCCCGCTCAGGAACGAGGAACACCTTCGGAACATAATAGATATGGCCGTCCGGGGAAGCCGAACGCACAATATCCCACGCTTCTTTCGGAACGTTCTTCCAAACGTTAGGGGCGTATTTGGGAAGCAAATCGTCCAAAGGCAATGCGCCTCCCTGCTTAATTAATGTTTGATCTATGCCCCCAATAGGACGAAGAATGTCCGGCAAATCGTTGGAGGCGATCATCAGATTCAGAAACTCAGTCGGTTCCGAGCCTGGCGGGGTCGTAATCAGCTTATATTCAACACCGGTCTTCTCTTCAACATATTTCACATGCGAGTTGCTGCTGTCCGGAATGGAACCAACGCCCATATGGCTTTTGAATACTTTAACTTGAACGGCTTTGTCGTCCTTTCCGTTATTCTCTGAGGCTGGAGAGGTTTCCCCTGCTTGCGTACAGCCTGACAGTATGGTGATCGCCAGCAGAGCGGCTAAAACAGACATGGCTGCCGGTTTCCCTAATAATCGTTTCTTCATTTGTTAATCCTCCCTTTTTTGTTCAAATCTATTGTTCAATCATGTCATCAACAACTTCTTATCATGTATCACTCTTGTTTTAAAGCTCGACTACTCCTTAAGTGAGCCAAGCATAGCACCTTTGACAAAATACTTTTGCAAATAAGGATACACCAGGAGAATCGGAACTGTGGCGAATAGAATCGTTGCCGCTTTCAGCGTGGTTGTATTGAAAGCATAATCACCCAAAAGAAGATTGACTGCGGCAAGTTCCTCCGGCGATGTCAGATAAGCGCGAAGCTTCATTTGCAGCGGCCATTTGTTCGGATCGCGAATGAACAGCACCGCCCGCTGAAACGTATTCCAATAGCCTACCGCATAAAACAAGCTGACCGTCGCGAGCACCGGCTTAGATAAAGGCAGGTAAATGCGGAACAAAATCCCGGCATCGCTGCAGCCGTCAATTCGCGCCGAGTCGTCTAGCTCCCCCGGAATACCTTGAAAGAAGGTCCGGATGATGATCATATTGAACGTGCCAATCAATCCGGGCAGGATCAGCGACCATAGCGAATTCATCAGACCCAACTCACGGACGGTAAGGAAGAACGGGATCATCGGAGCGTTAAAAATCATCGTAATAATAATTCCGAGCATGATCGGCTTACGAACGAGAAACTCCTTACGAGACAACGGATAGGCCGTCAGCAATGAGAATAGCATGCTGAGCAGCGTCCCCGCCACCGTAATATAGACGGTGATACCAAACGAGGTCCATAGACCCTTGTTCTGTAGGATGTGCACCCACGATGCCGTCGTAAACTCAACAGGAAGCAGGAATACCTGCTTAGAATCGGCTGCAATAGGCGAGCTGAACGATACAGCCAGCAGCTGCACTAGCGGCATTAGCATCGTAGCTGCGGCTGCTGCTAAGATGACATAGTTGAAGATCTGGAATAGCTTTTCTCCATAGGTTATCTTCATTACCACAACCCCTGTTCTGTTTTTCGTGCCAGCCGATTGAATATCCACAGCAGCGTGAAGCCAATTACCGACTGAAATAACCCAATGGCTGTCGTCACACTGTATTGGCCC
This sequence comes from Paenibacillus sp., assembly GCA_029239545.1. GTDB lineage: Bacteria > Bacillota > Bacilli > Paenibacillales > NBRC-103111 > Paenibacillus_AA. Next base: position 374 of record JARBUQ010000037.1, on the reverse strand, counting down.
TGAAGTACCCCCGCTCGATACACGTAGGTCTCAATGATATCGCCTACCGAATACGTCATCGGCGTCAACAGATTATAAATCTGATCAAAGCCAAGCTCCAGGAAGTTGCCAATGTTAAGCAAGAACAGAACCAGAATTGTCGGGAACAAGGTAGGCAGCGTGATGTACAGCGTCTGCTTCCATCGGTTGGCTCCATCCATAACGGCTGCTTCATATAGGTTCGGGTTAATGCCGGTGATTGCGGCCAGATAGATGATCGTTCCCCATCCAACCTCCTTCCAGATACCTGAAAGTACGACGATCGTCCGGAAATACGCTTGCTCCTGCATGAACAGAATAGGTTCATACCCCCACCAGCCACGAACCATATTGAC
>JARBUQ010000505.1 GCA_029239545.1 Paenibacillus sp. | reverse complement strand
GTCCAACCCACTACTGGTCCAGTAATCTGAATCTCTTCTCCCGTCCAGCTGCCTAATTTAACGTCTACTAGATGAAGCCCCTCATTGCTGACTAGGCCAGCCTTGTACCATACGCCGCCATCCTCTATATAGGCCGTAACGAGCTCTATGTTTTTAGGATCCTCATACAGGTGAATAGTGACGGAATTTAAACTGTTTTTTGCTGTTGGCAAGGAGATGCTTTTGGAAGGATCAGATGCAGGCTTCAGTTTCATCGGCGACAGCTGTTCAATCCGACTCGGATAAAAGGTCATGGAAATGCTTTTTTCAGCTATCACTGCATTCTTTGTTATACCTAACCAAGACTTTAGCGTTTCATTTTGTCCGGCGAAAAGAAGTAGTCCCACACTTAGCATCCCCATTGCCAACCAAGCTGCACCGATCCTGGTTCTTCTTTGTTTCTTTGCATGAGGCAAGGCACGGCTTCTAATTCTCACTCTTAACTCGTCTGAAAATGTTTTCTTTTTCAAGGGATCTACCTGTAACGATTGATACCACTGCGGTTCCGTTTTAGATGGTTTCATTTGCGTGCTCCCCCTTTGTTAACATAGCGGACAGCTTCTTTCTGGCACGGAATAATCTCGACTTTACTGTCCCTTCCGCAATCCCCAGCACATGCGCGATTTCGAGAATGGATAAATGGTGTTTAGCGTCCAACAGGATCACTTCCCTGTACGGGGCTGGCAGATCAAACACTGATTTCCAAACCTCGTTTGCCGATTCTTGTTCCAGAAAGTCTTCTTCCGCCGAAGGATAAGCCCCTGCACGCTCAACAAAACCAACCAACAGAACTTTTCGAATAAATGCTGTATTGCGATAGTTATAGCTTATATTTCTTGTGATTTTGAGCAGCCATGTCTTAAGTGTTGCCTCTCCCCTGAATGAAGTCACATGACGGAAAGCTTGCAGGAAAACATCCTGGGTAATATCATCTGCCATCTCGCGTTTCTTACAGATCAGGTAAGCGAAATTCCATACATCCTGCCCATATTCCATCATTAACTTATCCAGTGTGTCAGGATCCATCTCTGTTATGTACTTCATATACTTGCTTTCCAGTATGATCACCTCTATAGAAACAGACAAATCTGCAACCATTTAGGTTCCATTTTTTTGCCGGAATAGTAAAATAGTTTCTCCAAACGCAGATGAGCATTAGCCACAATCGTCCATTGAATGCTCTTGCTCTCCGCAACATTCCACACTCTTAATTTGAGATTAAGTCTGTTCATAACCGTTTTTCCACGCGGAGATATCCTATAACCCGTTCCCAGACTGATCGTTAGGCCGAGATTTTTCAATTTGCGAACATTCAATTTCAACTTCTCTGTTTCCCAACCTATTGCTGCGGCTAGTTCAGTCGCTCTTACGCCAGGATGCTTGTCGATGAGACTCAGGAATTCCGCGGTCCAAGGGCCAAGAGAACTCGCTTTGTCCAATCGTTCGAGCCGAGTTAGCAAGTCCGAGATCTCTTTTTCAGTCAAGGTGTTCCGTTCTCGCAGCTCTTCTCGCGGATCGGCTCCAATTCTAGTTACTTCAATACGAAATATATCTCCTTCATGGGTAAAAGAATTGATTTCCTTGAATAGCTCTTCACGTGTGGAAAATCCGGCTAGAAGGACATCCGCTTCGCAGATATGATGGTCACTAACTATGGCGATCGACATTATCTCTATCTGCCCAATTGAAGTGTGGAGTTTACTTCCTGTCTTGACATTGGCCCGCTTCATGTAATAAAGCTGAAAGTTTATGGGAAGCCAATTCATTTATGCGGCCAGCAAACCTTGGATTGTTCGAGTGTGGTGATCACGCCCGTTCATTGGTATCGAGCCAGCAACTCTGAGAGCCTCCTCCGGATCGAATCCCTCAATTCTGCCGGCTTCTCCAGTAAGGCCTTGTCCCCTAGTTCGATGAAGAACTCGGTATAAAAAGGAATGTCGCCGCGTGACACATCCGTATCGATCACGCCGCTTCCGTCTTCGCGCACATGCAGCATGGGAGCAAGCCACAGCTCGGCTTCACAACGTTGGACGCCGGATCGATTCAGCTCCGCGCGAAGGCGAACAGGCTCTCGCGGCTCCGCAGCCACCCGCCTGCTGAGGCGAACGTCGCCTAGTTCTAGCGGCTCTGTGCCAGGGTCATCCTCGGCCTTTCGAATTCGGTCGCACCGAAATACGCGGAATCCTTGGCGCAGGAAGCAATAGGCCGTACAATACCAAAAACCATTGTTCGCATAAATGCAAACCGGTTGAATCGTACGGCTCCCCAGCCCCTCCTCCTTCGATTCGTATTCGACGGCGAGCACTTTCCGACGTACGGCCGCATCGAGAAGAATGGCTAAACAGGGTGCATCGCCACGCCTTGTCGCCGTAATGAAATCGACGCGGTCCTTCATGCTGTCGATCCGGTCCCGGACGTCTCCAGGCATATGAAGGTAGAACTTACTCAGCGCCGAGGCAGATTCCGCTTCGAACGGCAGCGAGGAGTAATGTCGTAGGGCATGCACTGCAAAAAACATTGCCACTGCCTCTTCCTCTGTGAATGCGATTGGAGGCAGAACCCTCTCCCTTACTACTTGATACCCCCCATGCGGACCTACTTCCGAGTAAAGAGGTACTCCCAGCTCGCTCAGCTCCTGCAAATCCCTTAGAATCGTGCGCTTAGAGACCCCGAATTCGTCAGCAAGCTCCTGAACCTTGAACCGCCGTTTCCGGTTGACGGTCATCATCAGTTCCATAAGTCTTTTGGATTTGGGCATCCAGACCTGCCTCCTTTTTTAATAAATAGATGAGTTCATGACAAGTTCTGTCACCATTATGCCTTACGATAGATTAAACAAGCAATACTAAACTAATTGGAGTGATTGACCATGCGTAAATATACCGCACTATTCTTCCTTATCATGTTCATGATTGGAACCGATACTTTCCTTATTTCGCCCTTGCTCCCGACACTGCAGACGCAATACGGCGTCTCGACAGGAATCGCCGGATGGATGATCGGCTCCTACACGCTCGGATCGGCCGTTTTCGCCTTAGTCGCCGGGCCCCTATCCGATGGCTGGAATCGAAGAACCGTTATGCTGAGCGGATTACTCGGTTTCTCCGTCTCAACGATCCTGTGTGGATTCGCGGACAGCTTCTGGACGATGTGCCTATTCCGCTTCCTTGCCGGCGTCAGTGCAGCGTTCACGGCTCCCCAGGTATGGGCGTCCATTCCTGCCGTCATGCCGGCGTCTAGCATATCGAAGACGATGGGGATCGCCTTTTCGGGACTAGCCGCTTCTCAAGCACTTGGCGTGCCAATCGGAAGCTGGCTCGCGGTCTCCCATTGGTCCGTTCCGTTCTGGACGATTGGAATCGCTTCGCTGCTGCTCATCGTCTTCGCCTTCTTCACACTGCCCGACATGAAACCAGTTTCACGTGAACGGACTTCAATTCTTCGCAGGTATGTCCCGCTGATCACGAGCGGCACGGCAA
>JARBUQ010000504.1 GCA_029239545.1 Paenibacillus sp. | reverse complement strand
GGCTGCTTCAGCAATGTCCGCCGGAATCCTGGCATCTACAACCTCATACTTGCGCTGGAGAATCTTCTTGTATTCCTGACCCACTGCTTTGGTCAGCACAGGGAGCTGCTTCTCAAGAAAATCACCGCTGAATGGCGCAATAACTTGCGAGGCACCTTGAGCATAAATACCGGAGGACTGCACATAATTAGAAAATTCCGTCTGCGGAAACAAGGTTGTGAAGACGAACAGAGCGGCAATCAGCATCAGAGATCGGCCTGCTCCAATCAAAGCCCCGATCCCGCCCCCGACTCCGCTGCTCCATAGAGCTCTTCGGGGCGCTGCTTCCAATGGTCGATTGAACCAGTTAGAGGCCTGAACGAATTGGCGCCAGATCCAATACAATATTTGTTTGATGCCCATATACCCCATCAGGAACAAAATCCCGCTGCGCAATAAGGGAAAATCTCGAATTCCTGTAACAAAGGTATAGTAGACTTTGCGAAAGAAGCCTAATTCATCATTCGGGATCACGATATTCTTCGCAACAAGAGCATCCCTTATAAGAGGGGATGCCCACTCCCCCAGCTTCCAGGCTAATACAGCGCTTAATACGGTAATGACCCCTTCAGCTGCAAAGAATAGGAACGATTGCGCCGAGCCTGAAGCTCCTCTCAGACAACCCTGAACTATGGATGCCAATATAAGAACCACAATGGCAATAGAGATCATATTCACTCCACCCCACTCGAATGCGTTCAATCTATTCCCTCCTTCCGCTTATGTAGTCCTGCAATTCTTCAATGATTGCAAAGTCATCCGACCGGTCCGTTATCCGTTCTTCTTAGACGCTTCTATTAAAGCCTTCACCGCATCATCGAGGGCGATATTGAATGAAGGTGCTCCTGCGATGCTAACACTGACTTCGGATGCTCCCGGCTTGCCTTCCAGCTTGACCTGTCCGGAAGTGACCGTATAGGAGCCGTCTGCGTTGGCCTTGTATTTGGCGTCTTTGCCGCCAAGCGCCTTCAAAGCCTCTTCCTTGGCGGAGGCTACAGCATCCTTAGCCGTGGCGATAGCCTGGCTGCCTATTTCTTTAAGTTCATCCGTATAGGACGCCCCGTAATAGAAGAGCCCTGCGACGATGATTAGTACAATAACCCACTTCACTACAGTCTTGACAATCTTGATGACCAGAAAGAGTACAACGATCGCAACGACTATAACTAACCAGCGATCCTGCACAAATGTTGTAAGCTGATCCATTTCTCCACCTCTCCCATTAACCAATTATGCTCATTTCATCATCCATCATACTATACGAATTCGTAGATGATCACGCTTTTTTTACCCATTGTCCAAAAAAAGGTATATCCAGTCGGACAATCACGTACAAGTAGGGGAGGAGCATCATGCATAAACAAAACAAAATGTAACGGAAACGGGTGATTCTAGAGTGAAAACAGCAATCTGGCTTTATCTGTTTATGTTCGTAGCCTTCTTCGACTTACATGCGCAGTATCCCATATTAACTCCCTTCGCTTTGTCCTTGGGTGCGGCTCCAACGTTTATTGGTTGGATCATGGGTATTTATTCGATCACACATCTACCAGGAAACCTGCTAGCAGGCATCTGGGTTGATCGCTACGGAAGCAAATGGCTCATCCTGTTAAGCTTGATTGGAGCCGGAATTATTCTCATCTATCAATCTAGTGTAACAAATCCTTGGCAGCTGTTATGGATCAGATCCATCAGCGGGTTCGTTCTGGCTTTCCTCTCCCCAGCCTGTATGGCCATGCTTGCCAAGCTGGCTACAGACCGCACCGTTCAGGGAAAGCTCATGGCCGGCAATGGTCTGGTTCATACGCTTGCATCCGTTATATCACCTGCTGCAGGTGCTTATCTGGTAATGAAATTCGGCTTTACAACTTCTTTCACCTTCCTCGGCTGGGCATTAATCGCCATCGGAGTGCTGGCGATGTTCGGTATAAGAGAGGTTCGACTCGTACCTGGTTCAACAGAGCCGCCATCGATATCTTCAGGACATGGTCATAGTCATCACGCAGCGCTGCAGCAAACAGACGCTAGCAATTCGGCCGGCATGCTGGGCACTATTCCCTGGCTGTTCTTCGGCATTCCTATGGCGATTTCCTGTTCTCAGGGAATTCTGTTCTTCGAGCTGCCGCTGATGAATACAACCCAGAATTCGATTCTTACGTCCGGTCTTCTCTTCTCCATGGTAAGTATAGGAGCCTTGCTCACTCTAAGTATGTTATTCCTGAATCGATTCTCTCCTTATATTCGCACCGTATGCGGGGCTTTGGCGCTTGCCATGTGTTTTTTTAGTCTTGCTATTAAGATGCCGCTGCCCATTACGGTTACCTTATTCCTTATCGGAATGGCCAAAGGTATTATTTTCCCGGCAATGGCCACCTTGTTAGCCAGCGTATCGAGCTCGAATCGCTACGGCAGAGTATTCTCCCTGTTATCAGTCTCTTTCTCAATCGGTGCCTTTATTGGCCCAGTACTGGCCGGACAGCTGCGCACAACGATCAGCTCCTACTTTATCGCCTTTTTGTTCCTGATGTTTGCCCTATCGCTTCTGTCTCCGCATAAATTCCGAACAGCCAAACCTATTCTTGATCAGTAACACCATATTTGAGGGCTATAGGTAAATGCACAGTCCATCCGCTCCTCGCCACAATATGATAGGAGTGTTAGGAAACCACTCCCGTCAGGAGAGGAGGGGAACCGTAATGTCTGAATTTGTTGGTGGCTTTGAATCGCTATCGTTTATTCTCGTGCTTTACATCCTGCTGGTAATTGTAACTATGGGCTGTTTGTTCTAGTCCATCACCATAAGGATTTACAGAGGAACCTGGCCGATGGCCAGGTTTTTTTGTGATCTTATTAGAAAGTGTAAGATTCTGCGGGAGAGCGAAGGGGCCTTCTATGCTCGGTTCCTTGGTCCGGGTGGTGGAAATGAGCTGCAAAAAGCAAATAAATCGCGTTGACCCGACGAGTTTGGCCGGATTCGTTGCAGAAAAGCAAGTAAACAGATTTTCGGCTTAATTGGCTTGTTCAACTCCCGGAACCGAGTTAACCCGGATTTTCCGGCTTATTTAGCTACTTCAGCTCATTGGACCCGATTTAGCCCGGATTTTCAGGCTTATTTTTCTACATCGGCTAGTTGGACCCGATTTAACCCGGTTTATCCGGTTTATTTTTCTACATCAGCTGGTTGGACCCGATTTAACCCGGTTTTTCCGGCTTGGAGCAGAGACAGTAGCCCAATAGTAGCCTGAATGGTCGCTGCAAAGCGGAAAATTCCGCCTTAGTAGGGATGGGTTGGTCGAGAAAGACCAACAGTGTGAGCAAAAGGGCAGGCAGGTGGAGCGGAGAAACGAAGTGTTCGCCTTTGTACTTGAATTCTAACCACTAAAATAAGATTAAAGAATTCAAGTACAACAGCGATCGGAGCCCACCTGCCTGCCCTTCCATGCGCCAAACTGAATTCCCCCTCCAAGGACCTGACTGGTGAACTTC
>JARBUQ010000503.1 GCA_029239545.1 Paenibacillus sp. | reverse complement strand
ATAATATCGAGTTAAGCAATAAGAAGAGGTGAATCCCTTTGTCAGGAACACAAGTAAAATATGAGCTGCTCGCTACTGCAGGCTCCTTGGAAGAATTGAAGTGTTTAGTCGAAGCAGGTGCTGATGCAGTACAGATTGGAGATCCCCGCTTTGGTATGAGACTGCCAGGGAACTTTCCTGTTGAGGAGACGGCTGAAGCTGTTCGGTTCGCACATTCTCATGGAGCGCGTGTTTATGCGGTGTGCAACAATATAATGGATAATGCTGTGTTATCCGAGCTTCCGGCATATTTGAAGCTGCTGCAGGAGGCCGAGATAGATGCTGTCGTCTTCGGTGACCCGGCTGTATTAATCGCCATGAAGCAGGCTGGTGTAAAACTGCCGTTACACTGGAATGCAGAGATGACTTCTACTAATTATGTGACCGCTAATTATTGGGGCACCAAAGGTGCGACTCGTGTTATACTTGCTCGGGAATTGAATATGGAGCAGGTCATCGAGTTCAAGCAGCAGGCCAAGATTCAAGTACAAGTACAGGTCCATGGCATGACGAATATTTACCATTCCAAGCGGACATTAGTCAGCAATTATTACGACCATCAAGGGCAGGATCCTACAGATGAGAATCTGGGAGCGGATCGCAAGCTGTTCCTGATTGAAGAGGAACGCCAGGATGAGCGATTCCCGGTATACGAGGACCGCAACGGCACGCATATTATGAGCTCGGACGATATTTGCATGGCAGAGAGCCTTCACGAGCTGATGGAGGCTGGACTGAATAGCTTTAAGATTGAAGGCTTGCTGAAATCGATTGAATACAATGAGACTGTAGTTCGCTGCTATCGTCAAATCATTGATGCTTATACAGCAGACCCGGATGGGTATGTGTTCAATGAGGAGCAGTGGCTGGAACCGATTCGAGCCTTACAGCATCCGGAACGTGAGCTGTCCTTCGGATTTTATTATAAAGAGCAAGTGTATTAAGCATTGTACATGAGAGGTGAGTATGAAAATGAATTGGAAATCTAACCTTGGTGTGGCAGACATGACGCAATCTGGTCCGGAAGTGGCTGGCAAACGTCGTCTAGGTCCGAAGCCAGAGCTGCTTGCACCCGGAGGAAGTCTTGAGAAGCTGAAATTCGCCGTTCGTTACGGAGCTGATGCAGTCTACATCGGCGGGCAAAAGTATGGACTGAGATCGAGTGCGGATAACTTCACATTCGAGGAAATGCGTGAAGGTGTTGAGTTCGCCGCCAAGTATGGCGCCAAAGTATTCGTAGCAGCTAATATATACGCTCATAATGAGGATATTGAGGGCATCGAGGAATATTTGCGGAATTTGCAGGAAGCTGGCATTGCCGCCATTATTGTGGCCGATCCCGCTATCATCGAGACGTGCAAAAAAGCAGCACCGAAGCTGGAGATCCATCTCAGCACCCAACAATCCACGATGAATTGGCAAGCCGTGCAGTTCTGGAAGGAAGAGGGCGTGCACCGGGTTGTATTAGCGCGGGAAGTGAATATGGATGAAATAGTCGAGATCAAGCAAAAGGTAGATATTGAAATCGAAACCTTCATCCACGGAGCGATGTGCAGCTCCTATTCAGGACGATGCGTATTGTCCAATCACTTCACCGACCGCGATTCCAATCGTGGCGGCTGCTGTCAATCATGCCGATGGAAGTACGATCTGTTCGAGGATGGCAGCATGACGGTGGAGACGCTTGTATCGGAAGAGCATGCAATGGCGGATGAGACTTTGCGCCGCTTCAAGCAAGGGGCGGAGGAAGTAGCCCTGTTCCCTAACGAGGATCCCTTCATGATGAGTGCCAAGGATCTGTGCATGATTGAATACGTGCCACAGATGATTGAATCCGGTGTGGAGAGCTTCAAGATCGAAGGTCGGATGAAGAGTATACACTATGTTGCCACAGTCGTTAATGCGTATAGACAAGCGATAGACGCCTATTACGAAGATCCGGACAACTACAAGCTTGATCCGGCTTGGCTGGAGGAGATCTACAAAGCGGCGAATCGACCATTGAATACGGGATTTTTCTTCGATGAGCCTGGACATGAGGATCATATCTTCGGGCCTGAGGATAAGCGTGTTGATTTCGACTTTGCCGGGTTGGTAACTGCCTATGACGAAGAGACTGGCATCGCTACGGTGCAGCAGCGCAATCATTTCAAGCCTGGTCAAGATGTCGAGTTCTTCGGACCAGGAGGCACGTTCTTCCGTCAAACCGTCGGTACACTATGGGATGAAGCGGGCAACGAACTGGACGCGGCGCGCCATCCGCTGCAGCCTGTACGCTTTCGCGTGGATCAACCGGTGAAGGAATTCGATATGATGCGTAAGCAGGTAGCTAAGAAGAAACAAGCATAGATTATGCGAGTTGTTGGTGAGTTAAGGACCGTCCGGAACCCGGGCGGTCCTTTCGCGTTAGTACGCCTTTCTGGGCCAACAGGATGCCTCCCAGTACCGGGGTATTCTTCAATTTCTTTTGAGGGAAAGCTAAGAGAAGCTGCGTAGTAATACATAGAACCAGATCATGAGGGACTTGTTGAGGTGTTTTTATGGAAATATCGGATGATTGGCTGGTTGAGAGGCTTGCCGAGCGAGATCCTGCTGGATTGGAGCAGTTGATGAGCCAATACGGGCGTGATGTGTTAAAGCTTGTGACACGGATTGTGCAGGGCATTTGCTCAAACGAAGATATTGAAGAATGTGTTAGTGATACGTTCGTAGCCTGTTGGCACAAGATCGGGGAATACGATGCACATAAAGGGTCGCTTAGAACCTGGCTGCTCATTCTTGCCAAATACAAGGCATTGGATTATCGCAGAAAAAGAACGAATATCCCGGAGCAGGAGCAGCATGTGAAGCAGCAGCTCCAGGTGTTGCATCGTTCCACATCCGAGAAGGAAACCGAACAAATAGTTCTGAAGAAGGAAGAGCAGGAAGAGCTGCTGCAGATGATTGAGTCATTGGAGCCGTTGGATCGAGCTGTTTTTTACAAAAGATACTTTTATTACGAGTCACTGGAAGCCATTGCGGACCAGCTGGGATTAACCTACAAAGCGGTAGAGAGCCGCCTTGGCCGCACGAGAAAACAATTGAGACAGAGAATGATTACACATAGGGAGGAGGGGATGTCATGAAGCAGCCTGATGAAAATCAAATGTTCGATTGGGTCGATCAACTGAAGCTTAAGCAAGAGCATGTGAGGCAGGAAGTACCGATGACAGGAGCAGCCAAGGATCTCAACGAATCTGAGGGAGCAGCCCTCCGACGGATCCAATCGCTAACCTTCGCGAAGCTCGGACTAGAACAGCCTGAGCGCCTTGTGACAACGAGCCATTCCGCTGCCCTGAATGACGATGTACCTGCAGTTCAGTTCATCCGAACAAGGAAGAACGTCCAGCGTCGATGGGCACTAGCTGCTGCTCTCGCAGGGGTAATTATCGTTTCCGCCTTCTCCCTCCTCTCTCCTGAGGTACGGGCGCAGGTGCGCAAGGTTATCCAATTCCT
>JARBUQ010000036.1 GCA_029239545.1 Paenibacillus sp. | reverse complement strand
AGTCGGTGTTTCGATGCGGAGAATGGCTGTTGGTTCGATTCGCACGCCTTGGTTAGCCAGCACTCCGTAGGCAGAAGCCATCTCTAATGGACTAACCGGATAGGTGCCCAGAGCAAGGGAAGGAAGCGGATCCAGTGCACTCGTGATGCCCAGTCGGCGTGCCATATCGATGACTTTGTCGGCCCCCACTTGTTGAATCGTCTGAACCGCATATATATTGTCCGATTTTGATATTGCTTCGCGCAAATCAATCTCCGAATTCGGGTATTTATTAGCAAAATTGCTAGGTGTATAGGTTTTGCGCCCTTCGTCGTAAGTGAATACAGTAGGCTCGCTCTTAAACCGTGTAGACGGAGAAAAACCGGGCTGTTGCAGAGCGGTCAAATAAACAAAAGGCTTAAACGCTGACCCCGGCTGCCGGCTGCCTGATACTGCGCGGTTGAATTGATTCTCGGGATATGATTTCCCGCCGACCATAGCCTTGATATACCCCGTGCGTGGATCGATGGCAACCAAAGCGCTCTGCAGCTCCTCATTGCCTTCCATATGCTTGGATACTACGGATTCGGCCACCTGCTGGGCATTCAGATCAAGCGTTGTATAAATTCTTAAGCCCCCTTCATCGAATTCCTGTTCGCTGATTCCCAGCTTTTCAACCGCTATGGAGCGAATATAATCTTGAAAATAAGGAGCGGCATTGACCGGGGTGCGGTTCTCGCGCGGTTGATAGATGAGCTTCTCCTGTTTGGCCTGGTTCGCTTCCCATTCAGTGATGTGCCCGTTACGGACCATCGTATCCAGAATCAGCTCCTGCCTCTTCTTGGCGCTGTCTGCGTCCATGTAAGGGGAGTAATATTTAGGTCCTTTGGGTATACCGGCTAATAAAGCGCTCTCGGCTAACGTCAATTCATTTGCGTTCTTATGAAAATACATCATCGCCGCTGTTTGAATCCCGTATGTAGAATGACCATAATAGATCTGATTCAGGTATTGCTCGAGAATCTGATCTTTACTGAGCTGAAGCTCCAACTGAGTGGCATACATCGCTTCCTTGATCTTGCGCGTCCATGTACGGTCATGGGACAAGTACAAATTTCTCGCTAATTGCTGGGTTAAGGTGCTTGCTCCCTGAACCTTTTCCATATGCTCCAGATTGATGAGCGAAGCTCTGGCGATTCCCCGGAAATCCAGGCCATAGTGATCATAGAAGCGCTCGTCCTCAATCGATAAGGTGGCTTTCACTAGATAAGGAGAAATTTTCGCTAAGGGTACAAAATCCCGGTTTTGTCCCGGTGAAGACGAGACCAAGGTCTCGCCGCGTATGTCATAAAGCTGCAGGTTTTGCAGCGTGGTGCTTACAGGCAGTGCTTGCGAGCGCAAATAGAACAGCAGTCCTGCCAGACCGATGACGCCAATGACTGCTAAGGAGAAAAATGCCGAAAGCAGCTTGCGGAACAGTCGGCGCGGTTTTGGTTTCTTGGCAGCTCTTGATTCGACTCTGGACATGCCGGCCACTCCTTTGCAAATAGACTATCATTAGTATGGAAAAGAGTGGAAGGCAATATTCACTGTGGACATATATTTTGTAACATTTTTTCGAATTTTGGCATTATAATGGCGACGATGCGATTTAAGGGATTGCAATTTAACATCGTTTTAATATAATACAAATGGTGTGATGTGGTACAATAAAGGAAGTTTGGCAATAGCTGCACGTAGAATCATGTAGAAAGAAGGAATGATCATGGAATTGTGGTACACAGAGAAACAAACGGAAACCTTCGGAATTACAGCCCAAATCAAAGAAACTCTCGTAACGGAAAAAACGGAGTTTCAGGATTTGGCCATTATCGATACGATAGAATTTGGACGCATGCTTGTGCTTGACGGCATGGTTATGACTACGGTTCGTGATGAATTTGTTTATCATGAAATGGTAGCCCACCCGGCACTGTTCACTCATCCTAATCCTAAGCATGTGCTGATAGTAGGCGGAGGAGACGGCGGCGTAGTTCGAGAAGTGCTGAAGCACAAATCCGTTGAAAAAGCGGTACTCGTTGACATTGATGGCAAAGTCATCGAATATTCCAAGAAGTTTCTGCCTGAGATTGCCGGTGAGCTGGACAACCCTCGCGTAGAGGTTATTGTAAATGACGGTTACATGCACATCCACGATCATAAGAATACATACGATGTCATTATGGTCGATTCCACGGAACCGGTTGGGCCTGCGGTTGAACTGTTTTCGCGCGGATTTTATCAAGCGATCCATGAGTCGCTGAAGGAAGACGGCATCTTCGTTGCGCAGACGGACAACCCTTGGTTCAAGGCTGATCTGATTCGCAGCGTCAATCGCGATGTTCGTGAGATCTTCCCGATCGTTCGAGTGTACTGTGCGAATATCCCAACTTATCCGAGCGGGCTGTGGACATTCACGATGGGCAGCAAGCAAGCGGATCCACTAGCTGTAGAGGAAGCTGATATTGCGGAGCTGGATACGAAATATTATTCGCCTCGTCTGCATAAGGCAGCCTTCGTGCTTCCTAAATTCGTAGAAGATCTCTGCAAGTAAAGAGCAGCATCGATCAGAAGCCCAAGGTTGGCGTTATTCGTCGGCCTTGTGGCTTCTTTTTGTTGGCCTGACATTGCTGCAGCGGTGTCAGGCGAACTGCAATTGAATTTGCGCGCACTATACTATACACTTATCTGTAATCAATAGACAGGGGAACGTGGAACATGAGCGCTCTTAAGCGAACTGTGCGCATCCGTATGGAGAGCAGCGGAGGCGGTCAATCGTCCAGTCAGCTCACCGAAGGCGAATTATACGAAACGGCAACTGGCTCAAGCTTTGTCAGATATGCGGAGCCGGATCAGTCGAATGGGCTAACGACCACTACTGTGAAGTGGAATGAGAAGGAAATAAAGATTGTCCGGCACGGTGAGGTGAATTCGGACCTGACCTTCATCAAGGGTGCCCGAATGTCGGGAAGCTATTGGCTTCCCAAGCGTTCAGCCTCCGCAGATGCTTCCTTGGTCAAGGGAGCGGTTCTGCCGCCCAGAGGGAATGATCCTACCGAGGGTCGCATGCTGCTTGAGAGTGTGACACGGACTTTGTCACACCGCAATACAGCTGGCGGCTGTTCGCTCAAGTGGAGCTATGAGCTATACGTAGATGGAAGATTCACCGGAGTGTACAAGCTTCGATTAGATATTGAAGATATAAAGTGATTTTGCTTATCGATGTTAGGTTAATGCTTGCGAGGTACATTTGCTTCGCAAATGTTTAAGGAGGAGTTTTATTAATGAGCAGCAGTACAGTTGAACAGATTAAATCCGATTTGAAAGAGGCGATAACCGCAGCTGTTTTGGCAACCGGTCTGGTTGAAGCGGCAGCCCTGCCTGATTTTGTGCTTGAGGTGCCGAGGGAGAAAATCCATGGAGATTTCTCGACGAACATAGCCATGCAGTTAACGCGTATTGCGAAGAAGAATCCGAAGTTAATTGCTGAAGCAATAGTCGAGCAGTTGACCAAGGCAGCTTCAGGCATATCCAAGATGGAGATTGCCGGTCCCGGGTTCATTAACTTGTACATGGACAAGCAGTACTTGTATCCCGTTGTCAGCGATATTTTGAGTCAGCAGGCAGATTACGGTCGTGTACACATCGGACAGAACCGCAAGGTCCAAGTTGAATTCGTCAGTGCGAACCCTACGGGCAGTCTGCATCTTGGACATGCTCGCGGAGCGGCGGTTGGGGATGCGCTTTGTAACGTGCTCGACTTCGCCGGATATAAGGTAAGCCGGGAGTATTATATTAACGATGCGGGCAACCAGGTTGACAATCTGGCCAAATCCATTGAAGCGCGTTATCTGCAGGCTCTGGGACAAGAAGCAGCCATGCCGGAGGACGGGTATTACGGAGAGGACATCAAGGGCTTTGCTCAAGAGCTGGCAGCCCAGGAGGGTGATCGTCTTCTGTCATTGCCGGAGGCTGAACGCCGCAGCTACTTCAAGACATATGGTCTGGATAAAGAGCTGCAGAAGCTGAAGCGTGATCTCGAGCGGTTCGGAGTGACATTTGACTCGTGGTATAGCGAGACATCGCTGTATGAGAACGGGATGATCGATCCGGTATTAAGCATTCTGAAGGAAGCGGGACATATCTACGAGGAGGAAGGCGCCACATGGCTGCGGACTACGCCGTTCGGAGATGACAAGGATCGCGTGCTGATTAAGAACGATGGCAGCTATACTTATTTGACTCCGGATATGGCTTACCACCGGACTAAGTTTGAACGCGGCTTCGATGAGCTGATTAACATCTGGGGAGCCGATCATCATGGATACATCCCCCGAGTGAAGGCGGCTATGGCGGCTTTGGGCTTCGATCCTGCGAAGCTGACGGTGCTGATCGCTCAGATGGTCAGCCTGTTCCAGAACGGAGAGAAGGTCAAGATGTCCAAGCGGACTGGCAAAGCAGTCACGATGGAAGACTTGATGGATGAAGTGGGCGTCGATCCGATCCGATATTTCTTCACGATGCGCAGCACGGACTCACACCTGGATTTTGACATGGATCTCGCCATCTCCAAATCGAACGAGAACCCTGTGTTCTACGTCCAATACGCTCATGCGCGGATATGCAGCATATTTCGTCAAGCCGAAGAGAAAGGCATCACGATGCGTTCAATAGGCGAGATTGATTTGTCAGCCCTGCAGACAGAGGCTGAATTCGATCTGCTGCGCAAGCTGGGGGAGTTGCCTGAGGAAGTGACACAAGCGGCCGAGCAGCATGCGCCTCATCGCTTGATCCGATATGTATACGAGCTGGCTTCCCAGTTCCATAGCTATTACAAGGCGGAATATGTGATCACCGAGAATGCCGAGCTGACGCAAGCGCGTCTTGCCCTAGCAGAGGCAACCAGAATCGTCATCCGCAACGTGCTAAGACTAGTAGGCGTGTCTGCTCCTGCCAGCATGTAGGGTACGACAAGAAGAAAGAAGCCGCAACCTAAATGGATTGCGGCTTTAATAGTTTAAGTACACGTACTGCATCAATCTCCCCGCAGCTGCTGGGCTCCTTATTGCGCAGTCCGGTTATCGGGTTTGAGGTTCTGCGCAGCAGAGCCTTGATCTCTTTAGGAGTCAGCTCCGGCTTCAAGGTAAGCATAAGCGCAATAACGCCGCTCACATGTGAAGTAGCCATGGACGTCCCGCTGAGCTCCATATACTTGCGCTCCAGCCAAGTAGAGTAAACTTTATCGCCAGGCGCATATATATCGATAGCTTTGCCCCGATTGCTGAACGCAGCTATTCGTTTATGCTTCGTAGTAGCTCCGACCGCGATTGTCTGTACGAATCGGGCCGGGTAGTCAATTTGTGATCGTCGCCCGTCGTTTCCGGATGAAGCAACAACGGATATACCTGCGGCAAAAGCGTTTCGTACAGCATCGTGGAGCGATTTGCTGCGGTTGCGCATTCCGAAGCTCATGTTTATGATGTGCATCCGGTTGTGAACACACCAATCAATACCAAGTACAATGTCCGAGACGAAGGCCGTGCCGTTATGATCAAACACCTTGACCGGGTGGATCATGGCCATTGGGGCAACTCCGACCAAGCCGGAGTAAGAGTTAGAAGCAGCAATCGTTCCCGATATATGTGTCCCGTGTCCATTATCATCTGTGGGCAGGCTGCCTTTATGGATCAGATTGACCCCTCGGGATATACGACCGCGAAGATCGGGGTGCATATAATCAATGCCAGTGTCGATGACTCCGATTTTAATGCGGTTGCCTCTGGCGTGGCTCCACGATTCAGGAGCTTTGATCTGTTTTACTCCCCAAGGGACGGAAGCGGTTTCCGGATGATTGCCACCGGATTTCTGTGAAACGAGCCGGGCGGTAGGAGCATGCACTTGCAGCAGGATGTCTTCTTCAATGCAGCGGATGCCGGGATGCTGGTCTACCTGTTCTATGGACGACAATGAACAGGAGATGGCATGAATGAGCTCGATCGGTTGAATCGGTGGAAGGGCTGCGGGTGACAGACTAGAAGCGTTCCAGCTGTTGATGAAATGGAGATAGTCGGATTTGGTTTTGAAATGAATGATGTGTTTTTTTGCGGGTTCCTTGGAAGACACGGGGGGAGCCTGCAGCAAACGCAATAAAGCCGCATCGTTCAACTTGAATTCCTCCCGGCACGTCGATTGCTTACTTGCGCTATCATATGTGGGGGGCACCCGAGCCCGATTGAGATGAGCGCCTTTTTTATTGGAAATGGGCAATTTGAAGTGTCAACATACCCGAAGTTCCATAGAATGGATGGAGAGTTCATTTCGGGCTCTTGATACGGAAGCAGGGTAGTGGTCGCGTGTCGGCCGCTTCGATGCGGATACAGTCGATGCGGGAGCCTTTGCAGGCTCTCGTCTTTTTATTGGCCTTTTTTTCCGCATAAGAATAAGGCCACAAGCTTCCGAAAGGTAATTTCCGGAGGCTAGTTGCATTTTTAGATAAAATAGGTTTTACTTAATGAATATATTGGGTATTTTAGAATATCAGGAGGTTATTTGTAACCTTATCAGGTCAGGATAAGTACCCATCATGTAGATTATGAATTGTTGAAGGGACGTGTTTAGCCCAATGAGCAGCACATATACACTGAAGATTTCTGCTGAGCAGGCTAAGGAAATGCCGATGGTGGACCTCGCATTTGAGGTACTGAAGGCTTCCAATACCCCGTTTTATTATCGGGATCTGATGCAGGAAATTGCCAAATTGAAGGAATTGTCCGACGATGGAGTCATGCAGGTCATAGCACAATTATATACGGAAATTAACATTGACGGCCGATTCGCATGTGTGGGCACGAATCTGTGGGGGCTTAAGCGATGGTATCCTGTAGATAAGTCCGATGACGGTGTCAACAGTGCGAAGCACCCGCGCATTATTAACGACGAAGATGACGACGAAGATTATTACGCCGAAGAGGAAGAAACGTATACAGAGGAAGAGAGCGAGTATACGAGCCTCGATGGAGTACGGACAGAGTTCGAGGGCGAAGAAGAGGAAGAGGACTTCTTCGAAGCCGAAGTGGATGAGGAGCCTATCGAAGGCGAAGGTATCGTCGAAGCTGGCGAAGAGCTCGAAGGCCTGGTGGAGGGCGAAGAGGAAGACGAAGATTTCGAAGACGAAGATGAAGCGAGTGACGAAGAAGACGAAGACGAAGAAGATGATAAATAAGTAGGCGGAAGAGACTGCAGTTTGCTTGACAGGCTCTCTCCAAATAGGTAAACTATTTTCTGGGCTAAAGTTTTACAATCCGTTCATACCAGGATTATTCTAGAAAGTGCCCCGTATTTACGGGTGTGCTTTTTATTTTTTTTGTAGATGATGCAAGGCGGGACCAGACCGATCGGAGGGTAATACACAGTGACCAAATATATTTTTGTAACAGGCGGGGTCGTGTCGTCCTTGGGCAAGGGCATTACGGCGGCCTCACTCGGCAGGTTGTTGAAGAACAGAGGGCTTAAGGTTACGATTCAGAAGTTCGATCCTTATATCAATGTTGACCCAGGGACAATGAGCCCCTATCAGCACGGGGAAGTATTCGTGACGGATGATGGCGCAGAAACGGATCTGGACTTGGGCCATTATGAGAGATTTATTGATATTAATTTATCCAAGAGCAGCAATGTAACGACTGGCAAAATTTATTCATCCGTTCTCGCCAAAGAACGCCGTGGTGATTATTTGGGGGGTACAGTCCAGGTTATTCCTCATATTACGAATGAAATCAAGGACCGTGTATTCCGCGCAGGCCGGGAGACGCAGTCCGATGTTGTGATTACAGAGATCGGCGGAACCGTGGGCGACATCGAGAGCTTGCCGTTCTTGGAGGCGATTCGCCAGATTAAGAGTGATATTGGCAGAGATAACGTGATGTACATTCATGTTACGCTTATCCCGTACCTCAAAGCAGCTGGTGAAGTGAAGACGAAGCCTACCCAGCATAGTGTGAAGGAGCTCCGCAGTATCGGGATCCAGCCTAACGTGATCGTGTGCAGGACGGAGTATCCGTTAGCCGAAGAGATGAAGCGTAAGCTGGCTTTGTTCTGTGATATCGATGCAGATGCGGTTATTGAAGCCCAGGATGCAGAGACGTTATACGAAGTGCCGATGATGCTGCGCAATCAGGGGCTTGATGACATCGTCGTGAAGCATTTGAAGCTGGATAACTATACCCATCCTCCGGATATGAGGGAATGGGAGCTAATGGTACAACGCGTGAAGCAGCTTCAGCACAAAACCGAAATTGCCATTGTAGGCAAGTATGTAGCCTTGCATGACGCTTATTTGAGCATTGTGGAATCATTGGGACATGCGGGCATCGATTGTGATTCCAATGTCAATATACGCTGGGTCAATGCCGAAGATATTTATGATGATAATGTGCACGAACTGTTAGGTGGCGTTCATGGCATTTTGGTGCCGGGAGGCTTCGGAGACCGTGGCATAGAGGGCAAAATTTCGGCTATCCGTTATGTGCGCGAGCAAAAGATTCCTTTCTTCGGAATATGCTTGGGGATGCAGGTCGCGGTTGTGGAGTATGCACGCTCGATTGCAGGCATGGCTGGCGCCAACAGCTCCGAGATTCAACCGACAACACCGTATCCGATTATCGATCTTCTCCCCGAACAGAAGGAGATTGAAGATTTGGGCGGTACTATGCGTCTAGGCCTGTACCCATGCAAGATTGCTGAAGGTACGCTTGCCATGAAGTGTTACGAGGATGAGCTTGTGTACGAGCGTCATCGGCATCGGTATGAGTTCAACAATGAGTATCGCGATTTGATTGAGTCAGCCGGGTTGAAAATTTCGGGTACCTCACCGGATGGAAGATTGGTTGAAGTGATTGAATTGCCTGGTCATCCTTGGTTCCTGGCTGTTCAATTCCACCCTGAGTTTACATCAAGACCGAACCGCCCGCAGCCGTTATTTAAGCATTTCGTCCGCGCAGCGTTAGAATATGGACAAGCTGAGGCTTGATTATTCGGGAAAATCCATAACTTTTTTTGTAAAACCTTCAAGTAATGTTCTTTGACGGCAGGAAACTGAGAATTCATAGCGAATAATTTCCAGTGAGGGAATTTGACATGAGTTATCCTTTAGGCTGGCTTTGAATAGGAGGGTTATTAGGTTGGAGAAGAGAAAAGTACTGATTGTTGACGATCAGAACGGCATCCGGGTATTACTGGTTGAAGTTTTCAGCTCCGAAGGGTATCACACATCTCAAGCTTCAAACGGGAAGCTGGCTTTAGAGATCGTTCGAAAGGATCCGCCTGATTTGGTACTCTTGGATATGAAGATCCCTGGTATGGACGGACTGGACATTCTGAAGCATATCAAACAAATCAACCCTTCCATCAAAGTCATCATGATGACGGCATACGGAGAATTGGATATGATCAAGGAAGCGACGGATCTCGGGGCACTAATGCATTTTACCAAACCCTTCGATATCGACGACCTTAGACTGGCTGTGAATAAGCAGCTTCGCAACCCCGATTCTCCCAGATTGGCTATTGGATCCTGATTGAAATCAGGGTCCATTTTTCTTGAAACCTCCTTGCCAGGATCGGACAGACGTTACCATTGTGTAGAGGTTTGTGATATAATTACTGCGTGCTATGGCGACGGACCGTGCCCTGTTCCTATTGGATATTGGCCAAACATAGGCGTCGCCTGTGTTTTATGCGATATGGTGTACATACAACGGTACCGTCCCCAGTTAGGACGGTTAAGTCGTTTATGCTAAGGGTCGTACAAAGAAATTACAAATAGTAGGAGGATTATCATGCCATTAGTTTCTATGAATGAATTTTTGCCAAAAGCCAAAGCGGGGAAATTCGCTGTTGGTCAATTTAACATGAATAATCTTGAGTTTGCGCAAGCGATCACGGATGCGGCGATTGAAGAGAAATCTCCGTTTATTTTTGGTGTCAGCGAAGGCGCTTTGAAGTACATGGGCTATGAATACACGGTTGCGATTGCAGAAGCCGCTGCCAAGAAGTCTGGTCTTCCAATTGCTCTTCACCTGGACCACGGAAGCACGTTTGAGGTTGCTATGAAATGTATCCGCGCTGGATTTAGCTCGGTTATGTTCGATGGTTCTCACTACACGCTGGAAGAGAACATCCGTCTGACGAAGGAAGTTGTTAAAGCCGCACATGCAATGGGTGTATCTGTTGAAGGCGAGCTTGGTACAATTGGCGGAGTTGAAGATGATATTAACGTTGATGAAGAGCATGCTAACCTGGCTAAACCAGAAGAAGCGATTCGTTTCTATGAAGAAACTGGTGTTGACTGCCTGGCAATCGCAGTAGGTACAGCTCACGGAATGTACAAGGGCGAAGTGAAGATTCATTACGATATTATCGAAATGGTGTCGAAGGCTATCCCGGTTCCAATCGTTCTTCACGGCGGATCAGGCGTTCCGGATGAAGCAATCCGCTTATCGATTCAAGCAGGTGTAGGTAAGATTAATGTGAATACAGAGAATCAAGTGGCTTGTACGGATGCCATTCGTCAAGTGCTGAGCCAGGATTCCAAAGTATATGATCCGCGCAAATATTTAACCCCGGCTCGCAAAGCTATGGTTGAAGTGGTTCAAACAAAAATTCGCTTGTTCGGCAGCAGCAATCAGGCTTAAAGATAGAAACGGGGGATTCGCTCTCATGGGCGGCGGATTTCCCTTTCTCTTCTTGGTGTCTTCTGGGGGGAAATGAACGGATGACGGGAAAATTATTGATTGCAGGGGGCCATCCACTGCGCGGTACCATTCAGATCAGTGGTGCTAAGAACAGTGCGGTTGCCTTGATTCCTGCAGCAATTTTGGCAGAGAGTACGGTAATATTGGATAATTTGCCTAAGATCAGTGATGTGGGCATCTATACAGAAATTTTATCTCAGCTAGGAGCAGGTGTTCAGTGGGAAGGCGATCAGATGATCATTGACCCAAGCTCGCTTAAGAGTATTCCGATGCCGAACGGCAATGTGAAGAAGCTTAGAGCCTCCTATTACTTGATGGGTGCTATGTTAGGGCGTTTTGGCGAAGCTATAATTGGTCTTCCAGGTGGCTGTAATTTTGAGCCGAGGCCTATTGATCAGCATATTAAAGGGTTCGAAGCGTTGGGGGCGGAAGTTTCCAATGAAAACGGTTCGATCCATATTCGAGCTAAGGCTCTGCGTGGAGCAAAGATTTATTTGGATGTGGTAAGTGTTGGCGCGACTATTAACATTATGTTGGCTGCCTCGCGTGCCAAGGGTATTACTTTGATTGAAAATGCGGCCAAAGAGCCTGAAATCATAGATGTAGCCACACTTCTTAATGCAATGGGAGCTAAAATTAAGGGTGCGGGTACTGAGACAATCCGGATTGAAGGTGTCGATTCGATGCACGGCTGCAGACATTCGATTATTCCTGATCGGATCCAGGCCGGAACTTATATGATAGCGGCCGCAGCAACAAGAGGAGACGTGTTGGTAGATAACGTCATTCCGAAGCATCTGGAGGCAGTTACAGCCAAGCTTCAGGAGATGGGTGTTCATATTTACGAGATGGATGAATCTATTCGTGTAGTTGGACAGCCTGAGTATGAGAGCATCGATGTAAAAGCCCTTGTATATCCTGGATTTGCCACAGATCTCCAATCTCCCATGTCGAGTTTGCTAACGCAAGCGAAGGGCATTAGTATATTATCGGATTATGTCTACAATAATCGCTTCAAGCATATTCCTGAGCTTGTTCGGATGGGAGCCAAGATCAAGGTTGAAGGGCGTTCGGCTGTAATTGAAGGCTGTACACTCAGCGCAGCCAAGGTGAAGGCAACCGATCTTCGTGCAGGTGCAGCTTTATTCATTGCGGCACTTACCGTACCTCAAGGCGTGACAGAAATAACAGGAACAGAATATATATACCGCGGCTACGAGAACTTGGTGGCGAATCTCAGAAATCTGGGTGCAGACGTCTGGGAAGAAGAGGAATAACAAGCGAGAATAGATTCCGACCAAATCGGCAATGCTGATTTGATAGATAGCAGAGACTTGAAAATTTAATAGTGTGGTGGTTAATAAAACGATGGATATGCAACTTTCGCAATTGGAAACGTTGAAACTGACAGAATTGTACAAACTGGCCAAACAGCATCAGATTCAGTCCTACAGCCAGATGAAGAAGAAGGAACTGATTTTCGCCATCTTGAGAGCGCAAGCCGAGAAGGGCGGCCTCATGTTTATGCAAGGCGTACTTGATATTTTATCGGAAGGGTACGGTTTTTTACGTCCTATCAATTATTTGCCAAGCACGGAGGATATTTATATTTCCCAGTCGCAAATTCGCAAATTTGATTTGAGATCTGGTGATATCGTCTCAGGGAAGTGTCGACCTCCCAAAGAAAACGAAAGATATTTTGGCTTGCTCCAGGTTGAAGCAGTGAATGGAGAAAAGCCGGAAACAGCCGCAGAACGTCTCCACTTCCCAGCTCTGACTCCTCTCTATCCAGAAACGAGATTTGTACTAGAGACTTCCCCAACGAATCTTTCCACAAGAATTATGGATTTGTTAAGCCCGGTTGGTATGGGGCAGCGTGGTTTGATCGTTGCTCCGCCGAAGGCAGGGAAAACTTTATTGCTCAAGGAAATCGCCAACAGCATCTCCAATAATTATCCCGAGGTTGAACTATTCGTCTTATTGATTGATGAACGTCCAGAGGAAGTAACCGATATGCAGCGTTCCGTGAAGGCGGAAGTAGTTGCTTCTACATTCGACGAATTGCCGGAGAATCATATCAAGGTTGCAGAACTAGTATTAGAACGTGCGCAGCGGTTAGTTGAGCATAAAAAAGATGTTGTCATTTTGCTTGATAGCATTACTCGACTCGCACGCGCCTACAACCTGGTAATTCCGCCATCTGGTCGGACGTTGACAGGAGGGATTGACCCTGCAGCGTTTCATCGTCCTAAGCGCTTCTTCGGTTCGGCGCGTAATATTGAGGAAGGCGGAAGCTTGACTATTCTGGCTACAGCTCTGGTCGAGACCGGATCGCGGATGGATGATGTCATCTATGAGGAATTCAAGGGCACAGGGAACTTGGAGCTGCACCTTGATCGGAAGCTGGCCGAGCGTAGAATATTCCCGGCTATCGACATTCGTCGATCAGGAACAAGACGTGAAGAGATGCTTATGACCAAGGAAGAGCTGGATAAGATCTGGGCGATTCGCAAGAACATGAATGATTCACATGAGTTTACGGAAACGTTAATTAAGAAAATCGGCGATGCTAAGACTAACCAGGAATTTCTGGATGCTTTTGAAGTGAAACCAGATCCCAAGAGAGTCAAGCACCCAGCCTCCTAATTTCGTGTCATTATATTTTGTAAGTGGATAGGGGTGAAGCGCATGTATCTCGTATATGCGGACGCCAAGGGGAATGTGTTCGACCACCCCGAATTGTTAGGCTTAGGGCGAAGCGGGGAAATGATTACTGAGATTCTGGAAGAGGAGCTTATTCCACTGCCTGAAGGAGCCACTATGGTTAGCTTGCCAGATACCCGTCCTATTGGATGGGATGAGGAAGCCGGCCGTATGAAACCTCTTGAAGAGGGATTTGCAGTGGGAGCTTTGCTGCCACAAGGGTATACCCGATTATTGCTGCCAGGTTATGCGAAGACGGACAAAACGAAGAAATTTCCTTTGTTCGGTTACACAGCAGTTGTCTGGAAAGACGGTCAATTCTTCGTTGCAGCAGAACGTACTGATGATCCGGAACCGTGGAATCCGCGCAATTGTGATGTGGTTGAGCTGGAACAGCAGGTCCAGGTCATTAATGAACGTTACCCGGAGAACAGGTTATATCAGCATTTAACGAACTGCGCTCTGGAATATGAATGCTTGACGGCTTCCAATACGTTCTTGAATCGTTTGGAGGGTGCTGTCCCGGTTTCTTATTCGTGTAACGCTGGGTGTTTTGGCTGTATATCTGAGCAACCGGACGATAGCGGGTTTCCGGCTCCCCAGACACGGATGAGCTTCAAGCCAACAACCGATGAGATTGTAGAAGTGATGTTAGAGCATTTGCAAACGCCGGACAGCATCATAAGCTTCGGACAAGGCTGCGAAGGAGAACCCTCCACCCAAGCGGCGCTTATCATTCCTGCGATTAAGAGGGTGCGCGAGCAGACTGACAATGGGTATATCAACATTAACACTAATGCGGGTTTAACCGATCATATTCGCGGAATTGTAGATGCAGGCCTGAATTTGATGCGGGTTAGTACGATCAGTGCACTCGATGATCACTACAACGCGTATTACAAGCCTAGAGCCTATACACTTGCGAATGTTGAGAAGTCACTCAAGTACGCTACGGAGCATGGTGTATATACTTCTATTAACTATTTGATCTTCCCGGGTGTTACGGATCGTGAAGAGGAGATAGAAGCTATGCTCGGTTTTGCTCGCAGAACCGGATTGAAGCTGATCCAGATGCGCAATCTTAACATTGACCCTGAGAGCTACCTTGACCTTATCCCCAAAGCTCAGGGCGAGATTTACGGGATGAAACAAATGCTTGAAATATACCGTGCAGAGTTGCCTGACGTTATGATAGGATCCTATACGCATATCCCGGCACTCAAATAAAAAGTTGCGTGAGTCCAGGCACCGTGCTATACTTTCGTTATGTGTCTATTTAACTCTGGTTCGACAAACAGATCCAGGGCGGAAAGAGGTGAAGTTCAATGAAAGCTAACACACATCCTAAGTACAACATTACTACGGTAACATGTGCTTGTGGCAGCACGTTCGAAACGGGTTCCATCAAGCAAAATCTTCGTGTGGAAATTTGCTCGGCCTGCCACCCGCACTTCACAGGTAAGCAGAAGTTTATCGATGCTGGCGGTCGTGTTGATAAATTTAAGAAGAAA